>CAZEMY010000233.1:0-3587 GCA_964513405.1 uncultured Desulfobulbaceae bacterium | reverse complement strand
GAACCAGCTTATGTCGAATATCCAAGGGAGCTAAATAAGCACTCTGCCAAGATCAGGATCACCCTTTATTGTTGCGGGCAAAGCAATCCAAAATAGCCTGCAACTCTCCTTTTATGAAGACCAACCTGTTGTCGACACGAACGGCAGCACTTTTTTCAGGCTTACCGGAAACCCCATCTCCACCCGAAGCCTTCCTGGTCAATATCTTTCTGGCACCAGCTACAGTATATCCTTCATCGTGAAGAAGCATCTTTATACGGAGAAAATTTTTAACATCCTTTCTCCTGTATAACCTTTGTCCGGACTTGGGTCGATACGGTTTTATTACTGTAAACTCTGTTTCCCAATATCGCAGAACATGCGACTCAACGCCTACAATTTTACCGGCCTCTCCTATGCGGAAGTATTTTTTCTTCGGTATTTTTTTACAGACAGGTTCAGCATCCACCGATATTACGCTCCTGCTATCCAAAAGACCTGAAAATAAAAATATTATTCAGAGTTTTAAATCCCACTATGCTATCACCTGGTGTCTGTCGGCTGATTCGTAAATGTTCGACTATCACCCCATTTTCGTTCGATTCGGCTCACCCGCATATGACTAATATAGCGGGAGAGCCGAATCGAACGAACCTGAGGCAATATTCAGATAGCGTAGACTTCGAACATTTAAAGACTCGTAATTTATCGCTGATTTCGCATCAACCCGAATGTTTACGCTGATTCAACATCTCCCTGAGCCGTTTACTCGGTCTGAAAGAGATCATCTGCCTCTTGGTGATCATCATTGCCTCACCAGTCCTTGGGTTTCGTCCCCGCCGTGGCCCTTTATCCTTAACGGTCAATGTCCCAAACTGGACAAGTTTAATTGATTCTCCGGAAGCCATGGTCTCTTTCATAACAGCAAACACTTTATCAACAATTTCAGAGGCATTACAACTGGGCATACCCAGTTGTTCATCAATTGAAACGGCAAGTTCCCTACGGGTTACATTCTTAGCTTTCATAACTAATTTAATTCCATAATATATATAATGACCAAATTAACTTTATACGCCACCTTGCCGATATTTTCCGCCAAACTCCTTCATCAGGCCAGCAACAATTTTATCATGAACCTTGTCAACGCCATTATCATCAAGGGTCTTTTCCGATGAACGATAGGTTACAGAAATAGCAACATTCTTACAACCATCTTCAATTGGTTTACCACTGTAAACATCAAAAAGTTGAACGGACTCTACTATTTTACTTTTATGACAGCGAATTGCTTTGAGAATATCACCTGCCTCCACATCTTCGGGAACCAGCAGACCAATATCCCGTTTCACCATCGGATAACGGGGAAGAGGGGTAAACCGTACTCTACCTGCCGGCAGGCCAAGAAGGGCATGAAGGTCAAGCTCAAGAAAATAAACCGCTTGTTTAATGGAATAATTATCCAACACATCCTTATGAACAGCACCAAGATAACCTATCTTTTCCTGTCCGCAAACCAGTAAAAGAGAACTATCCTTTGCACTGTATGGTGGATTGTTGCCGTCAGAGGCAATAAACTCAATCTGTTCTTCACCACCGAGGCGTAAATTTATAAAGACTAACTCAGCAAGTCCCTTTATGTCAAGTAAATCAGCTTTTCCCTCTGAGAAGTGTAACGGAGCCGCCCCCGGATAGCGTCCCCCTGTGCAAACAGCACAAAATTTATACCGCTCTTCCGGCTGCCCTTCACTCTCTCCCTGGATAAAGGTTTTACCAACCTCAAAAAGACGAACGGCAGGTTGCTGATAGTTTATATTGCGAATAATATTTTCAAGCAAACCAGGCAACAGCATGGATCGCATAACCGCCTGTTCTTCTGTAAGAGGATTGAGAAGCCTGGTAACCTGGCGACGGGGATCATCTCCATCAAGCAGCATCATCTCAAGATGCTTTGCATCGGTAAAGCTATAGTTGATGGCTTCAAAAAAACCACTGCCTATACAGGTTGCCGATACCTTCTTTCGTAACTCACGCATGTCGTCACGAACCGGATAATCCATGGTAATGGCGGGCATGGTGGTCGGAATTTCATCATAGCCCACCAGTCGGGCAATTTCCTCAACCAAATCTATCTCCCGCTCAATATCAGGTCTGAAACTGGGGATTTTGAGACGAATAGATTTTTCATCGCCACCATCAACAACAAACTCAATGGACTCCAAATAACGGATAATCTTTTCTTTATCCAAATTTATTCCCAGGAGACTGTTGACCCGCTCAACCCTGAGCTTAAGAACAGATTCCGCTTTCCTTCCAGGATACTCATCAACCCCGCCCATAACTGTTGCCCCGGCAATCTCTTCCATCAGGGATACAGCCCTCTCCATGGCATGGAGAGTTATATCAGGGTCAACCCCCCTCTCAAAACGATAAGATGCCTCCGAAGGCAGTTTAAGGCGACGGGCAGTACGGCGAACAGAAACCGGAGCAAAGCAGGCTGATTCGAGAAGAATTTCAGTGGTGGAATCTCTCACCTCCGAATTAAGCCCCCCCATAACTCCGGCAATGGCAACCGGTCTCTCACCGTCACAGATCATCAAGGTATCTGCATTCAGTTGCCGCTCTACTCCATCAAGGGTGGTGAACTCTTTTTCAGAGGGCAAAGGACAACGGACGACAATTTTATTTTGCTCCAACTCTTTAAAATCAAAGGCATGGAGCGGCTGCCCATACTCGAGCATAACAAAGTTGGTAATATCAACAATATTATTAATTGGCCGCATACCAACCGCCAGCAACTGTCTCTGCAACCACCATGGAGAAGGGGCAATTTTCACATTGATCAGCTTACGGGCTGCATACCGTAAGCAGAGATCCGGTGCCTCAATGGTAACAGAAAAGTCAGTATCATCTGCCCCGGGGAGTTCCCCCGCAGTGACCGGCATTCTGAGCTTTGTCCCGGTAAAACCTGCAACTTCCCGGGCAATACCAAGAACAGAGGCACAGTCAGGACGATTAGGAGTCAGATCCACCTCAATCATGGTATCATCAAGACCAAGAGCCTGGGTGAGTAGCTGCCCGGGCGGTAAATTTTCATCTAACTCTATAATCCCCTCATCTCCTTCCCCAAGTCCAAGTTCCCTGCCTGAGCAGAGCATACCAAGGGATTGCTCACCGCGAACCTTGGATTTTTTAATTTTCATGCCATCCGGGAGACGAACCCCAGGCACGGCCATGGCGGTGACAAGGGATTCTCGCACATTTGGTGCTCCACAGACAACCTGAACTACTTCTTCGCCCGTATCAACCTGGCAGAGAGTCAAACGATCCGCGTTGGGATGTTTTTTTACCTCAACAACCTTAGCGACGATAATTCTGTCCAGTCCCTGATAAAGAGGAACCGTCTGCTCCACCTCAAGTCCCAGCATGGTGAGCTTATCAGAAAGCTCTGCCGGTGAAATAGGGCAAGGATCAAGAAAGGAGGTAAGCCAATTGAGTGTGAATTTCATATAAGATACCAGACGACAGGACGAAAGTGATAAAATTAGGAGCCTGTCCGAGAATAGGCATTTTTTCTCAGGTCAAGGCATTTTCAAAAAAATAGCACA
>CAZEMY010000232.1:0-3588 GCA_964513405.1 uncultured Desulfobulbaceae bacterium | reverse complement strand
GATATTCGGCATAATAAGCCTAAGCGTGTATAGGTGTAAATATTGCGTGGGCGTTACACCGCTTAAGCGGTGTAACGAGGACAGGACAAAGGCGGGAGGATACACTAACACACCCATAACACACCCATCCACTCTGGTAACACCGCTCTGCGGTGTGGCCTGCGAATATGGCTTATGTCGAATATCCAGAGGTGACAGGATACAGTTGACAGGTTACAATGGCGAGAGGAGCGAGACTTGAGCTTGTAAAATCGTTAATTTTCATCAAAAAGAAGAAATGAAAAAAAATATAAACATAGGCTTGATAGGATTTGGGACAGTGGGGCAGGGGGTTGCAGAAGTGTTATTGTCCCAGCAGGAAAGGGTGGAAAAACGAAGCGGGATCAATCTGTGCCTATCCAAGATTTTTGCCCGCAGCCTTGAGAAACTCCCCGATAAATATTCTGATGCCGTACTGGTTAAGGATGCCGAGGCAATTATCAACGACCCTGATATTGACATTGTCGTTGAGCTTATCGGCGGCATTGAACCGGCCAGAAGCTGGGTGCTTGATGCCATTAATAATGGTAAACATGTGGTTACAGCCAATAAATCACTGCTTGCCGAAAAGGGGCGGGAAATTTTTGCAGCCGCCGCAAAGCGAGGGGTTGAAGTTGGTTTTGAGGCCAGTGTCGGTGGTGGTATTCCGGTGATTAAAGCATTAAAGGAAGGGCTGGCAACCAACCGGATTCTCTCCATAATGGGTATTATGAACGGAACAGCCAACTATATCCTTACCCGGATGACCAACGAGGGGGCTTTCTTTACAGATGTACTTGGTGACGCCCAGGAGCTTGGTTTTGCCGAGGCAGACCCCACCTATGATGTTGAGGGTATCGATACGGCTCATAAGCTGGCTATCCTGATGACCATGGCATATGGAATGGATGTTTCCCTCTCTGATATTGCCACCGAAGGAATTTCCGAAATAGAGCCGGTTGATATTCAGTTTGCCGGAGAGTTTGGTTACCGGATTAAACTGCTTGCCATAAGCCGTAACCATGGTGATCATGTCGAGGCGAGGGTACACCCGACCATGGTTCATAATGACCATCTTCTCTCCAGAATAGATGGTGCTTTTAATGCCGTTCATTTCAGCACTGACATGGCGGGAGATATTCTTCTTTATGGTCAAGGTGCTGGTGCACTGCCCACCGGCAGTGCTGTTGCCGCCGATATTCTTGACATTGCCCGTGACATCTCTGCCGGTTCTGTTGGCCGGGTACCATCTCTTTCCTGCCTGCCTGAATATATCTGCCCGCGGGAGATTACTCCTCTTGATAAGCTTTCCTGTCCTTATTACTTCAGAATATCTGCGGGCGATGAACCGGGAGTGCTGGCAAATATCGCCGGGGTACTGGCAAAACACGAGATAAGTATCGAGTCGGTGATTCAGAAAGGTCGACTGCAAAGCGGTCCGGTCACCATTGTCATGCGCACCCATACTGCCTGTGAAGCAGCGGTCAGGGAGGCTTTGAATGAAATCGACAGTCTTGCCGTTGTGGTGGCTCCCACTGTGAAGATTCGTATTCTTGCTGAAGAATAAAAAAAATAAAAAATAAAAAAAACAGATGAAATATATACTTGTTATAGGGGACGGTATGGGTGATGAACCTGTGCCTGAACTGGGCGGGAAAACAGTAATTGAGGCGGCAGACATACCGATGATTGACCGCTTGGCAGCTGAGGGGGAGCAATTTCTGGTGCAAACTGTCCCGGCAGGTTACCCTCCGGGCAGCGATGTTGCCAATTTATCTCTGCTTGGTTATGCCCCTGAAAAATATTATACGGGCCGGGCTCCCCTTGAGGCAGCCTCCATGGGAGTTGCCATCGCCGATGATGAGCTGGCTTTTCGCTGTAACCTGGTCACGGTTGATTTTAGCGGCGAGCAGGTAATCATGCGTGATTACAGTGCAGGTCATATCAGCAGTGAAGAGGCCGGGGAACTTATCCTCTCCATTGAAGAGTGTTGCGGGAATGAACAGATCTGCTTTCATGCCGGTATCAATTATCGCCACCTGATGCTTATCAAGGATGCCCCTGTCAATCTCAAGACTGTCCCCCCCCACGATTATACCGATAAATCCGTAACAGATTTTTATAATCTCTATCTGAACATTCCTGTTTTCAGGGATCTTTTAAGCAAGGTAAAGCAGGTGCTGGCAGATCACCCTGTTAACCGGAAACGGATTAGCGAGGGTAAAAATCCGGCCAACTTCATCTGGCTCTGGGGTGAAGGAAAGAGTCCCGCCATGGAGCCATTATCAGAGAGGTTCGACCTGCGGGGCAGCCTGGTTTCAGCGGTTGATCTTCTCAAGGGGATAGGAGTATATGCCGGTCTTGATGCACCTGATATAGAAGGGGCAACCGGCTACATAGACACCAACTACGAGGGTAAGGTTGAAGCTCTGCTGGCAGCAGTCAGTAAGGATAATTTTGGTGTAATCCACCTTGAAGGGCCGGACGAGGCCGGGCATAGGGGAATTCTTGCCGATAAACTCCAGGCGGTGGCAGACTTGAACAACAGGGTGGTTTCTCCTATAATAGAGGAAATGGAGAGGCGGGGAGAGCCGTTTCGGGTAGTGGTATGTATGGATCATTTTACCCCGCTTTCCACTCGTACCCATACGGACTGGCCGGTTCCAGTTCTTCTTTACGATTCACAGGGAACCCAAAAAACAAGTGGTTTATCATATTCGGAAGGGAATGCAAAAAAGGCTGCCGAAGCCCGCGGGCTTAAGCCGGTCAGCGGAGAAGATTTTTTTCGTTATTTTATTCACGGGGAGTGGTGAGTGGTATGCAGATTGAAATGCGGGAACCGGTTTCCAGGGTCGAGTACCGGGTTATCTACGGGGACACCGATGCTGGCGGGGTTGTCTATAATGCCAATTATCTGCGTTATTTTGAGATAGGTCGGACCGAGATGATGCGGGATAAGACAATTACTTACGCTGAAATTGAGGCACAGGGGCTGATTCTACCGGTCACCGAGAGTTATCTCCGTTATAAGGCACCGGCCTTTTACGATGATTTGTTGACCATTACCACTTCGTTTGTTGAGTTGAAAAAAGTTTCCTGCCTATTTAACTATCGGGTCAGTTGCAGGAGAAACGGCAGAGAGTTGCTGTTGGTTAAAGGGTTTACCAAACATGCCATTGTAGATCGTAAGGGGAAACTCACAGCCTTTCCCAAGAACATAAGAGAGGCAATCGAGGTCAATTTTTTTAATGATTTGCCAGCATAAATTCACCTGTCGGGGTGATGTTGATTTTATTGTTGACTATAAGACAAAAATCATATATAGTCACGAACGCATCGCGGGGTGGAGCAGTCTGGTAGCTCGTCGGGCTCATAACCCGAAGGTCGGTGGTTCAAATCCGCCCCCCGCTACCAAAAAAGTTAAAGGACTTAAGGCGCTTTCGCTTTAAGTCCTTTTCTCGTTCCCGTGCAGGTTCGTGGGGACGGGAAAAAGGGCAGGTTATAGCCTCGAATTATTTGGCTCCTCGCTGTTTCAAGTGGGTAAACCAAAATTGAATTTTCCGCCAATGA
>CAZEMY010000231.1:0-3589 GCA_964513405.1 uncultured Desulfobulbaceae bacterium | reverse complement strand
TTGTTGGACGAAGCCGCTACGCGGAGACATCCCAGCCATTCCATTTCACTTAAATATTGCAACCTTCTCTATTTTTGATAATAAGAATTGAGCGGCAATTGAATCCATTTGTCTCCGCCACGCCAAATGTGGGCTGGTCTCTGAGCATGTATTAAACCCGCATCTTAAATTTCCAAACCAGCAGCTTCGTTTTCTACCGGCCTGGCTGATTATTCGGAAAAACAGGTGGCTGCACAGCCTGATATGCGGCTGATAAAACTGTCTCAGTAAAATCACCGCCGGGTGAGCTGGTTTTTTCCTTGCCAAGCACAGCCGTTAGTATATCTCTAACCTCTATATTTTCCGGGGGCTGGGTCGGGGCAAACGCCTGTTCTTTGTTATAGCCAACCTTGTGCAACAAACCGTTATTTACCATCTTTTTGATTACGGTTACGATTTCCTCTTCACTTGCTTTATTTGTTGCCAGCATGAGTTGTTTTATGGTTGTCGGGTGCTTAAGGCTGAAATCGTTGTAAACGGTTGACATGATGTCATAGGCAAGCTGGAGCTGTTGTTTTGGTGAAAAGTTATGGGGTTTATCAATTTGCGGGTTGTAGCTGTTTTGATTTTGAACGGCAAAGGCCAAGGCTGCTCCGAGAAGAAGAAAAATCCAGCCGAGATGCAGCCAGACCAGAAAAAGCGGAACCGTGGCAAAGGAGCCGTAAATGGCATTGTAGTTGGCAATTCCAATTTGGAGATTTATATAAACCTGCTGGACAATAAACCAGCATAAAGTCGCAAATATGGCTCCGGCAAAGGCAGCATGAGCTTTGACCTTCGCCTGGGGAAAAAACTGGTACATGAAAGATAGGCTGGCAACGATAAAGAGAAACGGTAACCCTTTGAAGAGCATTGTGATAACCCATTCAGAAGGGATAATAGCATTAATATATCCCATTATCTGCGGGCTGTGAAGTATCGCATCTCCGGCAAAGGCAAGATTTAGTGATATGGGAAGGAGAATGAGCATCGCGAGGTAATCCATGATTTTTCTTCCCAGCGGCCGACTTTTTCCACTGTGCCAGATGGCGTTCATGGTGTTTTCAACACTACTCATCATCATGAGGACAACCACAAGCAGCCCGGCAATACCAAAGGCACCAAGGGCTGCAAAATTTGTCTTGTCCGCATAAGAAAAGATTGTATCAATACCGCTGCGAAGATGGGTGGTCAGGGGTTTTGTCCCGCTTTCTTCGCCGGGTTCTGTTTGGTTATCATTATAAATTTCTGTTTTTGAATATTGGTCAGGATTAATTTCAGTATTCTTTTCTTTGTCTCTGTTATTGATATATGCTGGAGGAGGTTCTATTTGGTCAAGGAGCCGATGGGCTGCGATTTTCAGGTCGTTGTCACTGCCTAAACCCTTGAGGACAGCGGTGCTTAGGGCCAGCATGGGAACCATGGCGAGGACGATGGAAAAGGTCAGGGCGGAGGCACGCAGGGGAATATCAACTTTGGCAAAAACATGATAGAGAATTAGTATTACCCGGATGGTTGTCCTTACTGTCCTGCGGAATATCAGTTCTTTTTCCACCAGAGCAAAAGCCCATGCCTGTAAGTTGTCATACATCAGGTTACCCGCCTGTATCTTTATATAAATGTGACCGGAAATTTAACCATTTGAATTGATTATTCTTTTTCCATCCACTTGTCAATGGTTTCAAAGACAAGCTCCCGCTTGACAGGCTTGCTGATATAGTCGTTCATTCCCGCGGTAATGCAGGTTTCCCGATCACCTTTCATGGCATTGGCAGTCATGGCGATGATGGGTATCCGGGAAAATCCGCTTTTGCGAATCTCCTTTGTTGCCTCTAATCCATCCATTTCCGGCATCTGAATGTCCATAATTATCAGGTCAAAATCATCAGGAGCTGCGGTAAAGATTTCTACTGCCTGTCTGCCGTTACGGGCAGGTGTTACTTTGTGGCCGGCTTTGTTCAGGATCAGGGTGGCAAGTTTGAGGTTGACCGGGTTATCTTCTGCAAGGAGAATTTTTGCTGATATTTTTGTTTTTGCTTTCTCCTCCTCTTCATTGATTGTTAGGCAGGTAACAGGTTTACTCTCTCTAATCTGTCCGTTTGATTTTTTCATTTGGGCAGTGAAGTGAAAGACCGTTCCCCTGCCTGGCTCTGATTCTGCCCAGACATTACCGTCCATCAGCCGGGCAATTTTTCGGCATATGGCAAGGCCAAGACCGGTGCCGCCATATTCACGGGTGGTTGAACCATCTGCCTGTTTGAAAGGTTCAAAAATTGTTTCAAGTTTTCCCCTGGCAATACCGATACCGGTATCCCGTACAGTGGTGTGGAGAGTAATAGAGTCAGCATTTTCATCTTCCATGCTGATTGCCAGCTCCAGTTCACCCTTCAGGGTGAATTTTGCTCCGTTACCCATAAGGTTTATCAGTACCTGGCGATAGCGGCCGGGATCACCGATGATCTTGACAGGAAGCTTACTGTCTATGGACAGGGTTATCTTTATAGGCAGTTTTTCTACCCTGGGCCTGATCAGCTCGCAGACATCAGTAGCGATGACCTTCGGCTCAAATTCTATATGTTCAATATCCATTTTTCCGGCTTCCACCTTGGAAAAATCAAGAATATCGTTGATTAGAGAGAGCAGAGCTTCACCGCTGCGTTTGATTGTGCCGGCAAATTCCATCTGCTCCTGATCAAGGTCGGTATCAAAGAGCATATCGGTAAAGCCGATGATACCGTTCATCGGAGTGCGGATTTCATGACTCATGGTTGCCAGGAACTCACTCTTGGCAATATTGGCTGATTCTGCCGCTATTTTTGCTTTACGCAGCTCGGCAGTCTGTTGCCTTATTTCATCTTGCAGGGTTTTGGAGTAGTTGAGTTGCTGTTCCTGTATTTTGCGGTAATTCTTTTCGTTCTCAATCATGATGTTCTGAAATTTATCTTCCAGGGCAGCGGCTCGGCGTTTAAATTGTTTTTTTTGAATGTTTATTTTTGTTTGCAGTCTGTTTTTTTCTTCTTTGCCAAGGAAAAGGTGGATAGCAAGGGATATGTTTTGCCGCTCTGATTTGGAGAATCCGTCCGTATCTGAGATGGCAAACAGTTGCAGATGCAGATCCGGGATGGGGAAGAAAAAGCAATGGTTCGTGTCGATGACGATCTCGGAGGCTGATTCTGTATTATGAAATTTGGATACCAGCGGGTTTATCTCGTTGCTGGTAAGTGGGAACCCCTTAGATGCCGTTTGCCTTTGCTCTCCCTTACTGCCACTGGTTATCCAGAATGAAAACCCGCTGGTTTCCTGTTCCATATGTTTAAGAAGCAGGGCCGATTGTTTGCCTGTATCGGCAATATCTGCAAAAAGAGGTTTCATAATCATGGTAATCTTTAAGATTTGAATAATTCCTGGATCCGCTTCAGCTCTTCGGGCAGTTCGTCGGCAAGAACCATATATTCATCCATGTATTCCTTGACATGACTGATAAGAGGGGGCGACAGGTGGTAGTGAACACCTTCTTTTGGCGTGAGATCCAATTGAGCAAGGATATATTCGGCAATTTGGAGAACACCGG
>CAZEMY010000230.1:0-3595 GCA_964513405.1 uncultured Desulfobulbaceae bacterium | reverse complement strand
CAATACGACCTAACTCGCCAGGCCAAGTGTAAATGTTATTTCGTAACGACTCCTATGGAGGGGTATGCTATGCAGAACGCCATTGCAATAAAACACCTTTCAAAAGCCGAAAAAAAAAATAGTAATTGTAGTATGGAGAATTCTTGACCTGCGAAGCAGCCCTAAAAAAATCAGGCAATCTTTAACACTCACTTATTGAAACAGACAAAATGGATTACTTCATAGAACTTTTTTTCAGCGGTCTGACCCGTGGTTCGATTTATGCCCTTATTGCCCTAGGGTATACCATGGTTTACGGAATTATCGGCCTGATCAACTTTTCCCACGGCGAAATTTACATGATAGGGGCATTCACCGCCCTGATTGTTTCCACAGCACTTACTATTTTTGGCTTTCCTTTGCTCGCTATCATCGCTCTGACCGTTCTTGCTTCGGCTGTATGGGCAGGGGCATACGGGTTAACAATAGAAAAAGTTGCCTACAAACCTCTTAGAAATTCCCCCAGGCTTTCAGCACTTATAACCGCCATCGGGATGTCAATCTTTCTCCAAAATTATGTAAGGCTGGCTCAGACCTCGGATTTCCTTGCCTTCCCGCTCCTGATTCCTGATTTTGCCTTCCTCGAACCGGTTATCCATATCGTCGGCTCAACCGATTTTGTAATTCTTGCCACCACCACGGTTATCATGATTCTGCTGACCATTATGATCAAATACACCAGAACCGGCAAGGCGATGCGGGCAACGGCTCAGGATAGAAAGATGGCAATGCTGGTGGGAATCAATGTAAATCATGTCATATCCATAACCTTTATCATCGGGTCTGCTCTCGCTGCCATCGGGGGGCTGCTGATAGCATCCCATGTCGGTCAGATAAATTTCCACATCGGTTTTATTGCCGGTATCAAGGCATTTACGGCAGCGGTATTAGGCGGTATAGGTTCGATTCCGGGTGCTGTCCTGGGCAGTTTTATTCTCGGCATGACCGAGGCTTTTGCCAC
The DNA here is from genome assembly GCA_964513405.1 of uncultured Desulfobulbaceae bacterium. Classification (GTDB taxonomy): domain Bacteria; phylum Desulfobacterota; class Desulfobulbia; order Desulfobulbales; family Desulfobulbaceae; genus DRLX01. The sequence goes on along the minus strand of CAZEMY010000230.1, from coordinate 2,595 downwards.
CGGTTATGTGTCCAGTGACTATGAGGATGTCTTCGCCTTTTCCCTTCTGGTGCTTATCCTGATTTTCCGGCCCGCAGGTATTCTTGGCAAATCCACCGTTGAAAAAGTTTAATTTTTCGTTTTTCCACTTTCATGATTCATATCTTATAGAAAAATAAGTTACTATGATTACACTAAAAGATATTCAAAAAGGATTACTGGTCAGCCTGTGGTTTGTATTTTTGACCTTTCCCCTCCTCGTTGTAAAGGTTAATCCCATTGAACAGGTTGTCATCTGGCGCTGGGAGAATATGGGCTGGATAGCATTAACCAGTTTCTTTGCCTATCTTGCCATAAAGATTTTCCGACAGAGAAAACTTGCCCGTCAGGAACGGATAAAACTCGGTCTTGAAAAAGAACCGACTCAGTGGGGGGTTAAAATTCTCACCGAACCAAAGCTGTATATTCCTACCCTCACCGTCATAGCCGTCTTTTTCCTCCTCTTTCCTGTGACATTTTCCACCTATCAAACCAACATCATGATAACTGCCCTGATGTATGTGGTTCTGGGTCTTGGTCTTAACATTGTTGTGGGTGTCGCAGGTCTGCTTGACCTTGGTTATGTGGCTTTTTATGCTATAGGGGCATATACCTATGCCCTGCTCCATCTCCACTTTGGCCTTGGTTTCTGGACGGTACTGCCAATCGCTGCCGTGTTTGCTCTCGTTGGGGGAATCATTCTTGGTTTTCCGGTTCTACGACTGCGGGGAGACTATCTTGCCATTGTAACCCTTGGTTTTGGGGAGATCATCCGTCTTGTTCTGGAAAACTGGACAACTTTTTCCAAAGGGCCAAGCGGTATATCAAACATTCCCAGACCGGGATTTTTTGGTCTGGATCTGTCCCTTGACCAATCCATAATCTATCTGTATTACCTGATGATTCTCATGGTTATCTTTACCATTTTTGTGGTCAACCGTTTGCAAAACTCCCGCATAGGCCGGGCCTGGTTTGCCCTGCGGGAAGATGAAATAGCCTGCCAGTCCATGGGAATCGACAAAACCAGAACCAAGCTCACCGCCTTTGCCATGGGAGCAACCTGGGCAGGTATGGTCGGGGTTATCTTTGCCGCCAAAACCACTTTTGTCAGTCCCGCCAGTTTTACCTTTATTGAATCGGCCATTATTCTCTGCATAGTCGTTCTCGGGGGAATGGGCTCTATTATCGGGGTTATTATTGCCGCTTTTATTTTGATTCTTCTTCCCGAACACCTGCGGGCATTTTCCGAATACCGGATGTTGATTTTCGGAGCTGTCCTCGTGGTAATGATGATTTTCAGACCCCAAGGGATTATTGCCAATATGCGCAAGACATATACCATTCCTGACTGATTGTTACAGATTATATGTTTTTATTTACCACAGAATGAAGCCACAAAAAAATGAAAACAGCAACCTTAAAACCATTATAGATGAAACCACTTCTTGAGATAGACAGCCTGACTATGGACTTTGGCGGTATCCGGGCACTTGACCATCTTGACTTAAATGTCAAAGAGGGTCAGATTGCCGCCCTAATCGGCCCCAACGGTGCCGGTAAAACAACATTTTTCAATTGCCTGACGGGAATATACAAACCAACGGCCGGAGATTTGCTCCTAACACCGCCCGGAAAAAAAACAAAAAAGCTAAACGGTCTCAAACCCAACCAGATAACCAAGCAGGGATTAGCCCGTACATTTCAAAACATTCGTCTTTTCCCCAGCATGACTGTCCTTGAAAATGTCATGATCGGTCGGCATTGCCGAACCAGAGCGGGGGTGATAGGAGCAATATTCAGAAACAAAAGAACCATAGAGGAAGAAAAGAAAATAATCAGGGTCAGCCTTGAAATCCTTGAGAAAATGGATTTGGCAGATCAGCTTAACGAGTTTGCAAAAAACCTTCCCTACGGTGCTCAACGCCGCCTTGAAATCGCAAGAGCCCTGGCCACAGACCCAGTTATCCTTCTTCTTGATGAACCGGCAGCAGGCATGAACCCAAAAGAAACAGAAGAGTTGGATAAACTTATCACCATTATAAAAGAGCAGGGGATTTCCATTCTTCTCATCGAACATGACATGAAACTGGTTATGAGTATATCTGACTATATCTTTGTTATGGAGTACGGCAGGAAAATTGCCGAAGGAACTCCAGAAGAGATAAGCAATAACCCGGAAGTGATAAAGGCTTATCTTGGCGAGGATATCGAAGATGCTTGAGCTTAGGGAAGTAGACAGTTTTTACGGTAATATCCAGGCATTGGATAATATAAATATTGTTGTCGAAGAGGGCGAGATTATAACCCTGATTGGAGCCAATGGAGCGGGAAAATCCACCACCCTCATGTCAATCAGTGGCATTGTCCCACCCAGGCGTGGAGAAATACTTTTCAAGGGACAGCCAATTCATAATTTGAGTCCGGATAAAATCGTGGCACTCGGCATTTCCCAGGTACCGGAAGGCCGGCACATATTCCCGGATCTGACAGTTGCTGAAAATCTGGACATGGGTGCTTTTCTCCGCAGCGATAAATCAGGTATACTTGAGGATCTTGATTATATTTACGAACTCTTCC
>CAZEMY010000229.1:0-3612 GCA_964513405.1 uncultured Desulfobulbaceae bacterium | reverse complement strand
GTATAACGACAAAGGGTATATCCAAAAAACTTGAATCGTTGTTGTAATCTGAACATAACAGAAAAGAGGCAGATTAATTAGATAGTTGTACTTGTTTTTTACACTCTGAAACAGCCTTCCCCACTTATTTCCCGACCCCTCGTTCCCACGCTCCTGCGTGGGAACGAATATTTCTTCCATCATGTATACCTTACTTCTGCCAATCAGGTTGCCCGCATTCCCGGACGATTTCCCATCAAACATTTGAGCTTATTCTAAATCAATGTTATAATCGAAAATTATTTTCACACAGGGAGGAGTACTTACTCCTTATGATGATTATCACCCCACAAGCAATCCTAAACATATCAGGTATATTGAGTTGACAATTCATTTATCAGAGGAGCAGGCTATGAAAGAGGCAGAATTCAGGGATTACAAAGCGGTGAATACTGACAAGTATCCTTTATCTGAGGCAAAAAGTGAAGATGGTATACCATTATTGCAAAAAGGAGCCTTTAATATCTATGCCAAGATGCCCTGCCCTTTAATCCCCAGATTCAACCGGGAGTTTCAGGATTATATCGGGGAGTATAATAAAGTTCATGAGGTACCCATCTATTCCCCTACTCTACTGGGTCTCGGTCATGATGAGGCAGAGGACATATTGAAGAGAGCTGAGCATATAGATGATTTACCGGATGCTGTTATTGCAACCGGCGGTCACTGGCAATTATGCCAGAACTTTCGCCAACTCTTCATTGATAACGGACTGTTTCAGCCATACTATCCAGCCGGTTTTGCCGATGCCATGCCTAAGCAGTTAAGGGATATATCCGAGCAGTATAAACAGGGATTTCTTGCCCTTGGCAGTTGGGATATTGTCTATGATCTCTCCTTTGGTGAGGGGGGACCTTTTCCGAAGCGGTTAACAGATCTCTCCCATCCGGAGTTTGCAGACAAGATAAGCCTCCATAGCTGTGATAACTCGCCAAACAATATGACCCTGCTCCAATTACTTAAAGAAAAAGGTGGTTCTGACGCTATGGCAGGCTTTGCAGGCAATGTAAAATCAATTAAACATTTCTCTAATATTCTTAAAAATATTGGCACAGAAAAACCTGAAAACACCCCTTTCAACCTTATTCCGGGTCCTGCGGCAGCCCAGATTCCTTCCAATAAGCAGGTGGCTCTAATTGAAGTTGAGGACGGCCTGATTCCCATGACAATCACTGTTTTGGTAAAAAAAGACCGGATAGCTGATGCAGACAAAGCACTTGCCTTCTTTTACTCCAAAACAATAAGAAAAATGCTCCATAACGGTTCATTTATATTTGCAGATGAACTTGACCCTAATTTTCGTTACGCATTCCCAGACTGGGATACCCTGGTCAGCATTGATGGAGATGAAAACAAAGCCCAGTTGACCGCTGAATTTAACTTAAACTACAAGGGTTACAAACCAACCGGCAAAGGATGTCTTGCATGAAATTTATCACAGTTTCGGGGCCGCCCTCATCAGGAAAGACTTCGGTGCTTATCAATGTGATCAAGACCCTGTCTGCCCGGAAAAAGCAGGTGGGAGTGGTTAAGTTTGATTGTTTATCCACCTATGATAACAGGATATATCAGGAGCTTGGCGTACCGGTTAAGGTCGGTCTTTCCGGCAACCTCTGTCCCGATCATTATTTTGTAAGTAATATTGAAGACTGTTTTGAGTGGGGAAAAAGCGAGGGTCTGGACTACCTGCTCTCTGAGAGTGCCGGTTTGTGCAACCGCTGTTCTCCCCATATCACCAATGTCCTGGCAATATGTGTTATAGATAACCTGATGGGAATAAATACGCCTAAGAAAATTGGGCCCATGCTCCGTTTTGCTGACATTATAGTTATCACCAAGGGTGATATAGTATCCCAGGCTGAACGGGAAGTTTTCTCTTTTCGGGTTCGGCAGGCAAACGCAAAGGCAACCATCATGTTTATAAACGGGATTACCGGTCAGGGGGCATACGAGTTAACTTCACTGATTACAGAGGCAAAGGTTATTGAGAAGGTCAGCGGCGAAAAATTACGCTTCTCGATGCCGGCGGCTCTCTGTTCCTACTGCCTCGGAGAAAAGCGGATCGGGGAAGATTATCAGGTTGGCAACATGCGGAAAATAAAGGTTTATTAATGACATTAGAACAGGTACTTGCAAAAAACTGGCAGGAAGTTTCAAGTACTATCCCCCAGTTAGTGGAATTCCTTGACGGTTATGATATTGAGTGGCAGGCCTGCCCGTCCGGCAGGCGGGCGGGGGAAAGTTCCATAGGCAATGTCATAGACAGAATAAGCGACGAACAGTTTGAAGATACCATAGGTATAGACCGCCAGGGATTCCTGGATAATCTCCATGGTTTTCTGGAAAAACTGGCACAGATCGCAGCTGTGGCAAAGGACAGCCGGATAAAGAGTATTACCCTTTACGGCGGACGAGATAAGGATGGCAATCCGGAAAATCTTGAAATCAAGCTTGTTCCCGGTCAGGTATTTGCTATCGTGGGACCTACCGGCTCCGGCAAAAGCCGTCTCCTTGCCGATATAGAATGGATGGCCCAGGGAGATACACCTACGGGTCGCCGTATTCTGATCAACGGGGTTACACCCGATCCCCAGCTCCGGTTTTCGTTGGAACATAAGGTTGTAGCTCAGTTGTCGCAGAATATGAATTTTGTCCTCGATGCCACTGTCGAGGAATTTATCACCATGCATGCCGAGAGCCGGATGGTAAACAACTCCTCTATTGTCGAGCAGGTTATGGCACAGGCAAATGAACTTGCCGGTGAACCTTTTACCGCCGCTACTGCGGTTACGGCTCTCTCCGGCGGTCAGAGCCGGGCCTTGATGATTGCCGATACAGCACTCTTGAGTGCATCTCCGGTGGTACTGATTGATGAGATAGAAAATGCCGGCATTGACAGAAAACAGGCTTTAAATCTGCTTATTCGCCGGGAAAAAATTGTCCTTGTTGCAACTCACGACCCAATCCTGGCACTTATGTGCTGTCAGCGGCTTGTGATAAAAAATGGAGCGGTTGCTTCCATCGTTAAGACAAGTGATTTGGAACAAAACAACCTTGCCCGTCTGGAACGACTTGATAATGTGGTTCAATCCTTGAGGCAGAGTATTCGTGGCGGTCAAAAAATCGAAGAGCTGACCACACTGGATTCCTTTATTAATTCAGAGCGTGGGACAATATCAGAAGGCAGAGGACAGAAGACAGAATAGATTGCCAGGGACAAAACTTAGGTGAAATTACTCTTATCTGGATATTCGACATAAGCCTATGCGTGGATAGGTGTAAATAGTGCGTGGGTGTTACACCGCTTAAGCTGTGTAACGAGGACAAACAAGAATGTTTATACCAATGAAAACGGTAGGAGAGTTATTTGACTAATATGCAGAAACTAAATAATCTTGCTCCCGGGGGCTCCTGCATGGAAAAGAGAAAACCACAGTTATAAGTTCTTTCGTTCATAGCTCTTTATACATCACTAGGGCATCGATATAACCAGCATTCCTGTTTTTAAATGCATGCGGGAGCGTAATCCGACAACACGGTGAGAGTCGGATTACGCTCATACCTTGCCATTAT
>CAZEMY010000228.1:0-3621 GCA_964513405.1 uncultured Desulfobulbaceae bacterium | reverse complement strand
TACAATGAGGCTCAGAAACCAGGAAGGAAAAATGTACTCATTAATTACGACAGGTTAATGGAACGACTTGGCACTGGATCGTATGATACGGTAAAACAGAATCATCAAATGTTGGTGGAAGAATCATTAATCGCTTGATAAGAAACAGGCGAGATGAAAAATGGACCAAGAGTATAGCGGTAGGCAGCAAAGAATTTGTTGAGAACATAAAATCAAGGCTCGCTGGACTTGCCAAGGGTAGAAATATACAGAAAGCTGAAGCAGCATATCAGCTTCGGGAACCTTCTTCGCATATTTCCTATAATGCTCTTTTGAGGGGTAAAAACGGCGATATAGGCTATAATAATGCTTATTTTTGGGGTGTTTACGAGTGAAAATCAATGGGTTAGCTTGGCCCGACCCCAATAGCACAATAGACCCCCACTGGTCTACAACACGCCGGTTTGTCAAGATATGAAAGCCCGACCCCGTTTACGACCCCGTTTACAGCTTATCATTACCACCCATTCCGATGTTCTTGTGGATGAGCTGACGGATATGCCGGAGTCGGTTCTGAAGTTAGCTTGGTTCGACCCCGTTATCCGCATTCTTTTAAGGGATGTTGAATGCCGAGAATCAAGATTAAAGACCCCATTTTGACCGGGGGCGCCGGGTAACCGGTGTTCCTACCGCGAGAGTGAACTTAACGCCTTCGGCGGACTTTTTAACCGCGAATGAACGCGAATAGACGCAAATTTTTATTTTTTTATTAGCGTTCATTCGTGTTCATTAGCGGTTAATTATAATCCCATAAAAATGGAAATTCCTATGCACTCAAGTTAAGTTAGTTAAAGAGGAACTTCAAAATGGTTGACCTGGAGAGGATAAAAAAAGAGTGTTTTTGGGACACTCATATTTCTGCTGAGGATTTGGAGAAGATTATTGCCAGGCAAGAGAAAAGGGAGCTTGAAAAACTTTTTTCAAAAATTATCTATAACGCAACGGATAAGCTTGCTGCACTGAGTATTTTTTCAAAAGAGCAGCTATATGAGTTTTTCGATGAATTTAAAGTGACATACAATCATAAGTACATTAACAGACACTTGCTGGTCTTAAGGGCACTGCTTTTAGATGAGAAGGTGCATATCAAAAATCTGGAGTGGGAAAAATAAGTGGATTATCAAAAGATTTATACACTTCAGGATAAAGTGATGTCATTTGTCTTTACACTTGAAAATGACTTTTACCTCACTGGCGGTACGGCACTTCATCGGTTTTACTATGGTGGCAGGTACTCGGACGACCTGGATTTTTTCGTGACAGATGGTGTGCAGTTTAGTGAAGATGTGAGAGATGTAGTAAATGCGTTGAAAAAGGAGAAGTTTCAGATATCACAAAAAGTCAAAGCAAGAGATTTCTACAGGATTGTGGTAGATGAGTTACTTCAGGTGGATTTTGTGAACGACAGAGTCTATCGCCATAAAAAGAGCAAGATCATTAAAGGATACAGGATCGATAACACGATAAACATTCTCACAAATAAGATAAATGCTATAGTCAGCAGAGATGAAGAGAAGGATATATTCGATCTTTTTACCCTATCCTTTAATGAAGCGTTTAATTGGGGAGAGGTGTTGGATATAGCCAATAAAAAAGCAGTGGTCGAAAAAGATATATTTATATACAGGGTGAAAAACTTTCCTTTATCCTGGCTTGAGAGAATCAAAAAGATAGAGGATATCAGCATCTGCCAGAGCCACATCGAACGGCTTTGTGAAGATATAATGTTTGACAGAAATAATAGTCTGAAGGAAAAGATGGTCGGGACTCCCCTTAAAGCACCGTTTTTGATGATAAAAAAGGTGCTTTAAGCCCCCCAGAACGCCTACTTTTGGAGATAAAATGTTTAATATTCCAGATGTTAGCTTGGTCCGACCCCGTTTAGCGTTTAGGGGAAAATGAACTGGTGGAAAATTTACACCGGTTCAATAGGCTGAAGCATTCTACGGTTAATCCAAAGGCATTCCCCGAAAAGGGCTTGTACATGCTGGCTACCATCCTCAAAAGCCCGCAAGCGGTTCAGGTTGCCTTGGCGATAATTGAAACCTTTTCCAAAATGCGAAAACTGTCTCGCAATATCAAGACCATCTCAAATGTCAAGGATAAACGCGAGCAACAAGCCCTGATGCGGAAAAGTGGGGAGATTATCACTGAACTCCTTGATGACGACCTGGAAACAACCGACACAGAAACATCAATAGAACTGAACTTTGCCGTTTTGAAGTTTAAGCACACGATAAAAAAGAAAAATAAATGAGAAAGATTTGCGTCATTACAAGCACCATAATGGTCTTTTTGGGGTCAAAAACGACGATATATGGGACACAAAAAGGGGTATCTTCGGAACATTTGTGATTAATAATCAAGTAGATAGCGTGGCCCGACCCCATTTACATAAGTCGCATAAATGCTAAAAAAACAGAGAGTGCGTTTGCGTAACTGGCAAGCTGCTTCAACCAATCGCAAGATATTTTCCGCCATGGTGGTGGTGATGGCGATGACCGTTCTGGTCAAGTTCGCCGCCACGGCCAAGGAACTGATAGTTGCCGGCAGTTTCGGGACCGGCGAGATGGTGGATGCCTTTCTTATCGCCTTCCTGTTGCCGATGTTTGCCATCAATGTACTGGCAGGCTCGTTTGTTACAGCGATGATGCCTACTTATATTCGCATTCGGGATGGTGTGGGCATGACAGCCGCCAGGCAACTCTTCTCATCGGTCATGCTGTTGGCGGTGCTGTTTCTGGTAGGTACGGCTCTGCTGTTGGCGGTGTTGGCACCGATGTTGTTGCCATTGCTCGGTTCCGGCTTTAGTGAACAGACCATGGAGCTTACCCGTTCTCTGTTTTATGGTCTGTTGCCGGTTTTGGTGCTGACCGGTATCGGGCATCTTTATTCCACCGTCATAAACGCTGGAGAGCGTTTCGCCCTGGTGGCACTTGCACCAGCCATTACGCCGCTATGTTCGATACTTGCCCTGTTGTTGCTGGTAGATAAATGGGGTATCCACGCCCTGGTGGCAGGTACACTGCTTGGTGCTATGGTTGAACTGGGTGTTCTGGCAAGGGTGGCGACACGGAGGGGCATTCCCCTGTTGCCCCGTTGGGGCGGCATGACTGATGAGTTGCGTACCATTATGGGGCAATACGCCCCGATGATGGCGGGTGCTTTTTTGATGAGCAGCACCTTATTGGTGGATCAGGCCATGGCTGCCATGTTGGAATCGGGCAGTGTGGCAACGCTTAACTATGCCAATAAGGTGGTCGCCCTGTTTTTGGGGCTGGGTGCCATGGCGTTGGGAACAGCGGTTCTGCCGCATTTTTCCCGTATGATAGCCAATAATGAGTGGTCAGAGCTGCGGCATAGTTTCAAAACCTATGCCCGGTTGATTATTATCGTGACTCTGCCTGTTACCATATTACTTCTTTTTTTTTCAGAGCCGATTGTCAGATTGTTGTTTGAGCGGGGTGCCTTTACTGTGCATGATACCCAGTTGGTAGCTCAGGTGCAGACCTATTACCTGCTGCAACTTCCTTTTTATTTGCTAGTGATGTTGGGGGTTAGGATGATCAGTGCACTGGCGAG
>CAZEMY010000227.1:0-3636 GCA_964513405.1 uncultured Desulfobulbaceae bacterium | reverse complement strand
AGGCCCCACTGCCCGCACTACAGCACTTTGGGGCAGATGTAGCAAATTGATTTTGGAGGAGTACAAACGGGGCGGAGTTTATGATATAGATACCAAAACCGTCACCACCATCACTGCCCATGCCCCCGGATATCTCGACAAGGACAATGAAATAATCGTCGGACTCCAGACAGATGCACCTTTAAAGAGATCTATCAACCCATGGGGCGGCATCCGCACAGTGGACACCGCATGTAAAGAGTATGATTATAAGCTTGATGACGAAGTAAACGAGATTTTCAGTAAATATCGTCGCACCCATAATGACGGGGTATTCAGGGGTTATACCAAGACCATGAAGTTAATGCGTAAAACCGGCGTCCTTACTGGTCTGCCGGATGCTTACGGCAGAGGCAGAATTATTGGTGACTACAGAAGGGTACCGCTTTACGGTGTGGATCGTTTGATCGCTGAGCGGCAGGCACAGCTTGAAAGCGATGAGTTGCAGATAATAAACGAGGATACCATCCGCCTGCGGGAAGAGGTAAGCGACCAGATAGGTGCCCTGAACGAGCTGAAAGAAATGGCGGGCAGTTATGGTCATGACATATCTGCACCGGCAACAACTGCCAAAGAGGCTGTTCAATCCCTTTATTTTGCCTATCTCGCTGCCATTAAAGAACAAAACGGGGCGGCTATGTCTCTGGGCAGAGTAGGTACTTTTTTAGATATTTACTTTGAAAGAGATCTGGATGCGGGCATAATTACTGAAGAAGATGCCCAGGAGCTGATTGATGATTTTGTCATCAAACTGCGGATGGCTCGTCATTTGCGAACCAGAGATTACAACGCCCTTTTTGCAGCAGACCCGATGTGGATTACCGAGTCAATTGGCGGTATCGGAGTTGATGGCAGACCTCTGGTCAGCAAAAATTCATTCCGTTTTCTCCAAACCCTTAGAAACCTTGGCCCTGCTTCTGAACCAAACCTGACCGTTTTATGGTCTAAAGATCTGCCAAATGATTTCAAGGAGTTTTGTGCCCAGATTTCAATAGAAACATGTGCTATTCAATATGAAAGTGACGACCTGATGCGGCCGGTATACGGAGATGATTACGCCATTTCCTGTTGTGTGTCAGCCATGAAGGTGGGTAAGGATTTACAGTATTTCGGTGCCAGGGCCAACCTGCCAAAAGCCTTACTATTTGCCTTAAACGGCGGCGTTGACGAGTTAACAGGATTAAAAGTCGCCCCCGAATTCTACAAGGCTGAGGCGGGGCAGGTGCTTGACTATGATACGGTCAAAACAGCCCTGGACAAAACCATCGATTGGCTCGCCAAACATTATGTCGACACCATGAATGTTATTCATTACATGCATGATAAATATTCATACGAAAAGCTGGAAATGGCATTACATGATGTCAACCCCCATTCTTATATGGCTTTTGGCATGGCGGGCTTGTCGGTAATAGCAGACTCACTAAGTGCTATTAAGTATGGCCAGGTAACTCCTATCTTTGCTGACAACGGTTTAATTACAGACTTCAAAATAGAAGGTGAATTCCCCTTCTTTGGCAATGATGATGACCGGGTTGATGATATAGCAAGAGAGATGGTATCTTACTTTACCAAAGAGTTACGCAAGCACCCTGCTTACCGAGGGGCCGAGCATACCCTGTCCATATTGACAATCACCTCAAATGTGGTATATGGAAAAAAGACAGGCAACACCCCTTGCGGCCGCCTTAAGGGTGAACCTTTTGCACCGGGTGCCAACCCAATGCATCAGCGGGACACCAACGGTATTCTTGCTTCCCTGAACTCTATTGCCAAAATTGACTATCAGGATGCCAAAGACGGGGTTTCCTATACTATGTCGGCTACCCCGCAATGTATGGGTAAATCGGAGGAAGACCGTCGTAAAAACCTGTCAGCTTTATTGGATGGACAATTCGGGGCAGGCGGACAGCACATAAATGTAAATGTTTTAAACAGGGAAACTCTTGAAAAAGCGATGGAAAAACCGGAAGAATTTCCACAACTCACCATCAGAGTATCCGGTTATGCGGTTAATTTCATCAAGTTAACAAGAGAACAACAGATGGATGTAATAAATCGAACTATTTTCAAGCAGGAATTTACGAATTGAGAGGTTTAGTACACTCTATAGAGACATTTGGCACTGTTGACGGGCCGGGTATCCGGATGGTATTATTCTTGACCCACTGCCCGTTGAAGTGTCAGTTCTGTCACAACCCTGAAATAGCTTGGGGAAGTAGTGGAAATAAGTATAGCCCTGAGCAAGTTCTTGAAAAGTACAACAAAAACAAACAATTTTACCAAAACGGGGGGCTCACCTTTTCAGGAGGTGAGCCCTTGCTGCAAGGGGAATTTGTTTATCAGTGTGCGCAGTTATTAAAAGAAAATAAAGTGCATGTGACCGTTGACACTTCGCTTTCCTGCGGTGATAAGTGGCTTGAAAAAATAATTCCTTTCGTTGACCTCTGGATGGTCAGCATCAAGGCAGTCAGTGCTGACTTGCATCAACGACTCGCTGGACACGGCAATTCAAAAATTATTGACAATCTTACCAAATTAAATAGTTCCAGAGCAAACATGTTAATTCGCTATGTTATTGTTCCAGGACTGACAAACTCTGAAGATGAGCTGGCCAAACTCGCTGAACTCCTCAGAAACCTACCTTTCACACCTCCTCTTGAACTTCTCGCTTACCATTCTCTGGGCTTACAAAAATGGGAGAGTGCAGGTTTGCCCTACCACTTAACCGGAGTACCTGATGCCGGTAATCAAGATATAAAGCGAACCAGAAAAATTTTAGAAGCTAATGGTATAGATAACTTTACCCTCGTGTCCAACTCCGAGCCAGGATTAAAGAAAAAACAAAACAACTTGCGGACGACAAAATCATGCTTATATAAGGAGTAAAGACCCCAAAAAAACTTTATTTTCCAGCTATACTATATGGTATAGCCGGGGCCAGTTTTTTCTGATTGACATTGTTCTCTGCGTGCAGAAAACAATGTCAATCAGACAAAACTGGCTTTTTTTTTCCTTTTTCCAACGCAAGGATAACAATCATGGCAAAGAAAATGCTCACTATTGATGGAAACCAGGCATGCACCCATGTTGCTTATGCCACCAGTGAAATCATAACCATATATCCAATTACCCCGTCCTCACCAATGGCAGCGGAAGCTGATGCCAAAGCCAACGCAAAACAGAAAAACATTTGGGGGTCGGTTCCGGTTGTCGCCCAGATGCAGTCTGAAGGAGGTGTCGCCGGGGCTCTGCACGGCTCCCTTGCAACCGGAGCTTTATGTACTACTTTTACAGCCTCCCAGGGGCTGCTCCTGATGCTTCCCAATATGTACAAAATTGCCGGTGAACTGACCCCAACAGTTTTTCATGTAACTGCCCGCTCAATTGCCTGCCAGGGACTCTCAATATTTGGCGACCATGCCGATGTCATGGCGGTTCGGCAAACCGGCTGGGGAATACTCGCATCACAAAATGTTCAGGAAGCTCAGGACATGGCTCTTATCGCCACCCAGGCATCCCTTGCTTCAAGAATCCCTTTTATCCACTTTTTTGACGGTTTCACCATTCGTAGCTCCCAGAATTAGAGAAAAAGAC
>CAZEMY010000226.1:0-3658 GCA_964513405.1 uncultured Desulfobulbaceae bacterium | reverse complement strand
TACGCTATCATAAAACCTTGTTTTTTTCAAGTCAATTCTTGAATTTCATCCATAAAGCACCATATCAACCCATCCTTATTGGTTTTTTAGACTTTACAGCTCCGGCGGTATCCCTTACCTGCTGCAACCAACCCGGCTGCCCAACCGGGAGTGCCAGGGGCAAGGACATGGGTGTACAAGGCGAGGACATTGTTTTTTTGCAGCCCGTCCCGAGTACTGACAAACCCTGTTCCCCTCTCCATACTCAGGCATAATTCTTCTGGATCTCCATCCCACCGCTCTACGGTGGAATAACGAAACTCATGACCTTTAACCCTTGTCCCCACCGGATAAAAAGGATTTTCCAGTTCAACGGTGAATATTGAATAACCGTGTGCCTGAGTTTTTTTTTCCAGACCAAAATCAACCGGAAACACGCCTGCCAAGGGAAATTTCTCGCCATTAATGGACAAAGAACGCCCTAAAAATATTAGCCCTCCGCATTCTGCGTATATGGGAAGTCCATCTTCTGCTGCTCTGCGAACAGACTCCCTAAATGTTTTGTTTTTGGCAAGACTGCTGACACTGGTTTCCGGAAAACCACCTCCAATATAAAGTCCACTTAAATCATCCGGTAATTCGGTGTCGTGAAGAGCATTAATCATCACCAATTCCGCACCCAACCGTTGCAATGCTTCAAGATTTTCTTCATAATAAAACTGAAAAGCAGCGTCCCTGATAACCCCAATCTTTATTCCCGGTTCTTTCTCCCTGTAACCTGTCTCCTGTAACCTGTCACCTGTATCCTGTGACCTGTTACCTGCCGAAGAGCTGGTCAACGAGATAATTTTTTCCAGGTCAAAATTATTTTCCACCATCTTGACCAGATCGGCAATAACCTGAGCGGTTGAATTTGATTCCTGATGGGGAGTTACTCCAAGGTGGCGCATGGGAAAAATATCAGTTTTCATCCTGGGAATAACCCCAACCACCGGCAGACCACTATATTTTTCCACGCTCTGCCTGACGATACCCTCATGACGGGGGGTGGCTATCTCGTTGAGAATCACCCCGCTCAGGCGAAGTTCAGGTGACATGCTTAGACATCCCAGCACCATGGCTGCCACTGTGCGGGTGGCTTTGGTACAGTTGACCACCAGCAGAACCGGCAGGTCAAGCTGAAGGGCAAGCTCTGCTGTGGAATAGCCGCCATCAACATTTACTCCATCATAAAGCCCTCTATTTCCCTCAATAACAATAAAGTCGGCCCCTTTTCCATGTTGCAGGTAAGATGCAGATATTGCATCCTCAGCCATAAGATATGGGTCAAGGTTATAGCAGGGAATACCTGCGGCAACGGACATCCAGCCCGCATCAATATAATCCGGGCCTTTTTTAAAAGGTACTACCCTACCCCTTTTTTTAAAAGCACCTATGAGACCGACTGTGGCCACTGATTTGCCTGAGCCGCCGCTCATACCGGCAACTATAAAAGATGATTTCAAAACGGTCATATTTTTAAAAATGCCTGTTTTATTAAAATTGTTGGTTAAGGAATGTACATTAAATAACTTGACGGATTACTGAAAACAATTACCTTGAATTAAACAATAATTTTCCAGACAGCTACCAACATCAACAGTTGAAGCCATGATGCAGAATGCGTAAACTATAACCAAAAAACAAAAAAATGCCCCCAATTATCTCATTTATAGGCTGGCATAACTCCGGCAAAACCACTCTAAGTTGTAAGGTTGTAAGCACTCTCATAAAACGCGGTTATAAGGTTGGGGTGGTAAAATCAAGCAAAGAAACCGGTCTTCTCCAAGACCGGCCGGGAACAGACACCTACTCTTACCAACAGGCCGGAGCCGATCCGGTTGCCCTGGTCTGCCCGGATAAAATGGTGTTTACAATCAGAACCGGTATCCACAGTTTGCGTGCCATTGCCAGTGAGTTTTACCGGGAAGTTGATATTGTCATAGGCGAAGGGTTCAAGTGGGAAAAAGATATACCTAAAATAGAGGTATCAAGGGGGAAAAGCGAGCTTTTAAGGGATAAAGCAGACAATGTCATTGCCATTGCAACCGATAGGGAGATCAGCGGTGAAAATATTTTCAGACTTGATCAAATCATTGAAATTTCTGATTTTATCAGCCGACATTTTATAAACAGAGTACCCTGAAAAAATATTATATTCACCCCATCCCCCAGTTTTCCAGAACCCCTGAAAACTCCTGCTCAAGGTTCAAGAAAACATCAACAACCAGAGGGTCAAAATGAACACCAGACCCTTTAATAATAGCATGTAAAGCCTTTTTATGAGAACAACAGTCGGCAAGGGTACAGGAAGCCGTCAGAGTTTCATAGGTGTCGGCCAGGGCAACAATTCTCGCCGCCATGGGGATTTCGTCGCCTGACAGGGCAAAAGGATATCCGGAACCGTCCCATTTCTCGTGATGAAAGTAGGCTATACTTTTTGCGTACAACAGAAAACTGCTGGTTTCTTCAGGAGACTCCATGGCCTTGATAACATCCCCGCCAAAAACAGTGTGCTTTTTAACCACATTCATCTCCTCATCAGTTAGCGGGCCTGATTTAAAGAGGACAGCATCGGGAATGGCAACCTTGCCAATATCATGAAGAACTGAAGCCATGGCCACATCCATAACCGCACTGCCGCTTAAATCTTCCCGGCAGTTGGGGTGGGTGGCAAGCCCAATTGCGAGCAGGCGGCTGTACTCCCTGATTCTCTCAAGGTGATTATTGGGGGTTATATCCCGGAATTCCGATAATCTTGCCAGTGCCATAATGGCTGCATTTTCAGTCTGCTTTCTAACCTGAAGGCTCTTGCGAACATCTTCCTCCATCTGTTTTCGCATAGATATATCACGAATTACCAATTGCACAGCTGCTTTTTTACCAGGTTGTTTAAAAGTATTACCGTTAATCTCCACAACAATTATATCATCATCGGATTTATATAATCTGGTCTGAAAGCTGTCAACAACTCCTTTTTTTGCAATCTCTGCCAGTAAATCTCTTTTTAAACGCACCTGCTCCCCATATACAACCAGGTCAACCAGGTTATTTTTGCCATCTTCATTATCCTCTTTATTCAGTCCGAACTTTCTCAAAAATGGCGGGTATGCATGCTCAATAATACCTTTTTTACTTACTATAACAATATCATCGCTAATATGTTCAAAAAGGGTTCGATAACGATTTTCGCTCCGCTGGTACTCAGCACTCCTCCGTGCCACCTCATCCTCCAGTACCGTGGCTCGTTCATGACATAAATCTGCGGCTTTCTTTTCCTGGATACGAAGCGAAAATGATTCACGCCTGGTCTTTTCTTCCTGCCAACTGCAGACAAGAGCCATTAACACAAAACCGACCATGAAAAAAAGGTTGTTAAACATAGTCAGCCCTGTGTCTTCCATTACTGAGCCAGCAATAAGCACCGAAATCAGATAGACACTGATACCCAGAAATCCGCTGACCAGAGCCTGCACCATGGTTAAAGGAATTATAGCCGAATAGATAACTACAATTTGAATAAAACCAACAAAATAGTTGCTCTCTACCCCTCCCATTCTCACAATCATCAAGCCAAGGGCGATTAAAACAACAAAATAACCAAGCGGGGGAATAAGTATGGCATATTGCAACCTGGTAT
>CAZEMY010000225.1:0-3660 GCA_964513405.1 uncultured Desulfobulbaceae bacterium | reverse complement strand
TTTTTCCGCTCTTATAAGTGAGAAGATAGCCGCAAACCCTGCAATTAAAGTTATCCGGGAGGAAGTCCTTGAAATCCCGGCAAGCAGTGAGTCCCCTGTGATTCTGGCCACCGGCCCTTTGACTTCTGAATCGTTAACTGCCGATCTAATAAAATTGACCGGAACCCGTCATCTTGCCTTTTACGATGCAATTGCACCGGTGATTGAGGCGGATTCCATAGATATGGATATCGTTTACAGGAAATCCCGCTGGGATGATGACAGTCCCGGGGATTACCTTAACTGCCCGATGTCTGAGGACGAATATAATAAATTCATTGATGAGCTTGGCCGGGCTGAAACCGTACCCTTAAAGGACTTTGAAGAGGCAAAATATTTTGAAGGTTGTCTGCCCATTGAGGTTGCATGTGGACGGGGCAGGGATACCCTTCGTTTCGGACCGATGAAGCCGGTGGGGCTTGCCCATCCCGTACGGGGAGAGATTCCCCACGCCGTTGTTCAGCTGCGGATGGAAAATATGGCTGGTACTGCCTGGAATATGGTTGGTTTTCAGACAAAATTAACCTATAAGGAGCAGAAAAGAATTTTCCGACTGATTCCCGGTCTTGAAAAAGCAGAGTTTGCCCGGCTTGGTTCCATCCATCGCAACACCTTTATCTGTGCCCCTGAATTACTGAAACCAAACCTGGAAATGAAAAAACAACCGGGATTATTTCTTGCCGGTCAGCTCTCAGGGGTCGAAGGTTATGTCGAATCGGCTGCCATGGGACTTCTGGCCGGTCTTTTTGCCGGTTGCAAAAGTCTTTGCCGGGAATTGCCACCTATGCCTCAGGGCACAGCTCATGGTGCTTTGCTTGGTCACTTGACCGGAACGGAGCCTGCCCGTTTTCAGCCTTCCAATGTTAACTTTGGTCTTTTCCCGCCGCTTGAAAAAAAGATTCGCAAAAGGGAGCGGGGTGAACATCGGGCCAGGTTGGCTCTGGAATATATAGAGGAATGGAAGCAACAGAAGTGTCATTTCTGACCGGATATTCTTTTATCCGCAGAAGCCCCTTTTATTATTTTTCAGACATCTTTTTTGAAAGCCTGTAGCAGAGAACAGGTTCATGGCGATTTTTGAGATTTAGATTGATCCGTTTGTCTACCCCAATAGCTTCCGGTTTGCCCTGAAAAGTTTTCTCGCCAATTATAATATCTCCGGGACACGCCATCTCTTCCATCTTGGCAGCCATGTTTACAGTGTCACCGATGACGGTATAGTCCATCCGGTTTTCCGAACCTACATGGCCAATTATGGCGGAGCCGGTGTTTATGCCTATTCCCACCGTAAATGTGGTTAACCCTTTCCTTTTTCGTTTCTCCATCAGAGCAGCCGTGGCCTGCTGCATGGCAATGGCAGTCTTAAGTGCATCGCTTATACCCTCTTCCTCATTGCTCATGTGACCAAATACAGCCATGATCTGGTCTCCGACAAACTTGTCCAACATACCGTTATGGGCAAAAACAATATTCACCATGATTCTGAAATATTCGTTGAGCATGGTGACTACATCTTCAGGTTCCATCCTCTCTGATATTGAGGTGAATGAACGGATATCGGCAAACATGATTGTCATGGTTCGTCTCTGATTTTTCCGGATAAGCTCACCATCGGTATCGATAATCCTGTTAACCAGGTCGCTGCCGATATACCTGCTGAGATGGTTGCGCAATTGTTCCTCTTTTTTCAACTTTTCATAGGATATGGTCAGGTCATCTGCATATCTGAGAAGCTGAATGGACTGTTCCTGAATGTCATGGTGGGCACTGTCTAAACGGCTGACAAGGGTGTTGAAATCACTGGCAATATCTTTTAGTTCTCCGTCAATATTTACCGAGATGGGGTTAACAAAGGCATCTTCTTTGACGGATGAAATTTCTCTGGCCAGTGCTGACAACTGGTCAGCCGATTGGCGGAGAATAACAAATCCCATTAATATAAGGAAAAGAATCAGGGCTGAACAAATTATAATGGTGTTGGAGATGGAAATACCTTCCTGGTAAAAAAGCCAGACAACGAGCATAAAGGGAAGAATTCCCATCAGACCAAGGCTTATTCTTATTGTACGGTAAAATTGAGCTGTCTTTTGTTTTGTCATTATTACCGGCTCTCGTCACAGGATTGGCCAGCGGTATTTTCAGCTTTGCCAGCCCTGGAAAATTTAAAGTGGTTCAGAAACTGAACGGAAATCAGAAGCTGATCCCGCTTTTCATCCTGGTTGCTATTGGTCATGGACAGGCGGTTGATTTTTCCCTTTATGCGCATTCGGCCCCCAATGGCGGGGGGGCCGGGGAGCATTATCTCTGCTTCTATTATCTGTCCCTCGCAGTATGGGTGCGTTGTTTGTTCAGGGGGAGTAAAAACGAAACCTCCTTTGGAGATGTTGATAAGTTTTGCCTGTCCGATGAAAGCAGTTTCATCTTTTATGCCCCGGATTTTAAGTTGAAGCTGGAGGTCGTGCCGGGGAGCCTCTCTTCGTTCTTCTCTTATCATGTTATTGACTATCCAGAAAAGATTGTATAAAATTCAGCTAAAACAGCCTGCGGGTGGTGGGAATACTCTATTTTTTCTCTTCCTAGTATCATTTAAGCAAAGAAAAAATAGATATTCAAGCTGACCCCGGATAAAAAACATGATTAAAGGCTTGTAAGGATGGACTGGGGATGGCAGTTTTCCTGTTAAGGTTAGTGCCGGTGTGAAGGTACCACCGCAGAGCGGTGGTACCAGGGCAAATATTAGAAATTTGACATTCGTTTATATTCTTTCTGCCCGGAGGGCATTATGTTCAATAATTTTATGTTCAAGAAGAAGAGTGACAAGACGATGCATGGGCAGACCGATGACATTTGAACATGACCCCTTTATCTCCTTTATCAGAAATGAGCCAATGCCCTGGATAGCATATGCCCCTGATTTATCCATGGGTTCGCCGCTGCTGATATAGGCTTTTAGAATATCGTCGTTAAAGTTGGCAAATTTTACCGTTGAGGTTTCAGTTATGGTCTGACAGAGCTGTGTCTGCTGGCAGAATAACGATAGTCCGGTGATGACGAGATGACTGTCAGCCTGCATTTTTTTTAGCATTATCAGGGCGTGTTCCTGGTTTTCAGGTTTGCCGATAATTTCCCCTTGAAAATAAATAATGGTATCTGCCCCTATGACAACTTGATCAGGATAGAGCTTGCCAATGGTTTCTACTTTGCTTGCGGCCATGCGACTCGCAAAATTTTCTCCGCCCTCATCTAAAAATGGAGTCTCATCAATATCAGCTGGGATGATTTTAAAATCAAGACCAAGCTGGCGAAGAAAATTCTCTCTACGGGGAGAGGCAGATGCCAGGATTATGTTGTTTCCCAAGCAGTTGCAAAAGGGTAGTTTCTTCATTATCTCAGGGTAAATATTCGGGTGTTTATTGGATACAGATTTAAAGCCGGTTTTCATAATAGACCTGCTCCAGGAAAAGTCCGCAGGCAGGAGCAGTCGCTCCCGCAGCTTCACGATTTTTTTCTGCAAGGATATTCTGGAAACCTGCTGGAGTTATTCTCCCCTGACCTGCCAGCCAGAGGGTACCTGTCAGGTTACGAACCATGTGACGAAGAAAACCATCACCAATGAAAATT
>CAZEMY010000224.1:0-3670 GCA_964513405.1 uncultured Desulfobulbaceae bacterium | reverse complement strand
CACCAGGTCAAACACCATCCACTGATCCCCTCTGAGCAGCATAATATATGAAATACTAATTACTCTATTCCCCTCAACAAGTTCTGTCCTTACCTCTGCCCGGTTGCCTCTGATTCGTTGTGACTTAAATATTATGGGTTCCCCTGAGTAATCTTCAATTTTACTCATATAAGCATGCTGAAGGAGTCTGGTAAAAAGTTCAACAAACTCATCCTGCTCCTCTTCTGATAATTTCCGCCAACTTTTACCAAGAACCCTTTTTGACATTTCATGATAATCAAAACGCTCCCGGGATAATTCAAGAAGTCTTTGGCTAATAGCAAAAGTTTTTTCTTCTTTGCCAGAAGATTCGTCAATAATATTTCTGATTTTCTCAACAAATGGTTTCATTTGTTCGGTTGGGTCAGGTATATACGAAGCACCCGTTAAGAATGGCAGGCAAAACAAACAAACACAAAAAAGACTCATGGATAAATACTTATTTAAAATCATAAACCGCCCTCTATTAGCACTTTTCAGCATTAATCTTTACCAGTCCTCACTTTTCCATGTATAATCACGGATGGTTCTCCTATGTTGAAAATAACCACTTCTTATGGCTATATAAGGGTCAAGACTTAAACTTTTAATTTTTTCGTAAACACCAGGATTGAGAGAGAGTTTGTTGGTTTCTTTGCCTGCATAGATACCTGCCCTGACCCATCTGCTGTCAGTAAATGAGTAATATGGAGTCATTGCCAACCCATCAATAACGGTTCCGGTAAAATCCCTGATGGTAGACGGGCCATAGAGTGGGACCACAATATATGCACCATCCCCTATTCCCCAAACAGAAAAAGTTTCACCAAGGGAAGCTTCAACCGTTGAAAAGCCCAACTCTCTGCCCGCAGGATCACCAAGACCTGCCACACCGCCTAAAGTATTCACAAAAAATCTCACTAAAACTGTACCTGCATCAGACACTCTCCCTTGAAGTAAACAGTTAACAAAACGAGCAGGCTCCTCAAGGTTACGAAAAAAATTCCCTACAATGCCTCGTATATCATAGGGAACTATGTAAGCATACCCCTCAGCCACCGGATTAAAAACATAAGTATAGGTCACATCGTTAAACTGAAACATGACCCTGTTAAATGGTTCCAGCGGATCGTCAAATTCAACGAACTCTTCATAGGTTTCATAAAAATCATCACTTAGAAAATCAACTTCACCATCACTTCCATACCCAGCCCCGGCAGATAATATAAATAGAACACTGGCAAAGATACAACAACATAACAACTTATTAAAATATTTCATGGAAAGTCCATTAACCTTTAAAAAAACAAATTGTCAAGAATGGCTGTTCACCTATGAGACATAATATAACAACTAATTGAAATACTCTATTTCTTTTCTTTAAAAGTTTAGAAAATCGTACAGAGATAAAATAAGGATAAAAAGCTAACCTGTTGTAAATAGATAAAAAAAGCCCCACACCTTTTAAGATGCGGGGGTTTTTTCTGTTTTTTTATCGTTTTTTTATCTTACATAAATCAGGCAAAAGCCTTGTCTATGGTTTTACTCATCCTGGTATAGATAACATCATCAATATGGTCTATGGTCCAGACAGCATCTTTTCTTACCGCCTTGGATGCATTACCCAAACTGATTCTGGTTTTTTGGTTTGAAACAAAGTCCAAAGCTTTTTCAAGCCGTTCCTGTACTTCTTCCCTGCTCAACCCCTCAGCTTCACCAATTGGACCAAGATCCTCCACCCTCCTGGTAAAATCAGTTACCAGCTTGACAAACAAAGGAGCTTCCGCAGCAGATGCCCACTCAAGGTCATATCTCTCCTTTTTTATACCTACTTCTTCCAAAACCTTGCGAACAAGGCTGTCTATACCCATTGCGTCGTAATTACCAACCTGGTAATGGCATTCGCCGTGTTGTCAGCCGCCGGTAAATATACCGTCTGCCCCCTCGATAAAACCGCGGATGATAAAAGCGGGGTCAACCCGCCCGGTACACATCACCCTGATGGTGCGAAGATTTGGCGGATACTGAAATCGGGAAACTCCGGCGGCATCAGCGGCCGCATAACAGCACCAGTTACAGAGAAAACCAAGAATCTTAGGATTATAATCTTCACTCATTTTTTTTACACCTCAACGGTTTCTTTTTCAGTGATACTGCCAAAAGCCTCTATCTGAGCGATGATCTGCTCATTGGCGAAACCACCCATGGTTATGGCAAAAGTCGGACAATGACTGGCACAGATACCACACGCCTTACATGATGCCGAGATAGTTCTGGCCTTTCTTTTCTTATCCACCTTAATCATTTCAATGGTGGCAAAGGGGCAGAGACTTACGCAAATACCACAACCAATACACTCATCTTCCTTCACAGAAGAAACAATAGGAGCAATGGAGACCTTGCCTTTGGCAAGTGGAATCGTAGCCTTGGCTGCCGCAGCCTGGGCCTGGGCTATGGTTTCGTCAAGCGGCTTGGGGCCATGGGCAAGACCGCAGACAAAACCCCCGCCCACCGATATCTCAACTGGCCGTAGCTTAACATGGGCTTCAAGGAAAAACTTGTCACCGGTGAGCGGAGCTTTAAGCAGTTTACTTAAAGCTTCAGTACCGTCCGGAACAATTCCAACCGATAAAGCCACCAGATCAGGACTCACGACCACCTCTTCCTGCATTATTGGATCAAAAAATCTAACAGACAGCTGCCTGCCTTTTTCATAAACTTCAGGCTTGCGATCCAGTTTGTAGGGGATAAAAACAACTCCCTTTAAACGAGCATCACGATATTCATCTTCACCATACCCATAGGTTCGCATATCCCTGTAAAGAACAATTACCTCGGAATCGGGATTGAGTTCCTTGATTTTAAGTGCATTCTTGACAGCATGATTACAACAAACCTTAGAGCAGTAATCAAGACCATCTCCACGGGAACCGGCACACTGGATCATTATTATTGAATCAGGAACCCTGTTCTTTGCCCTGCCCGCCAGTCGTTTTTCCAGTTCCTGCTGGGTGAAGACTTTCTTGCTTTCTTCAAGCAGATAGCCATCGGGACGATTCTCATGAGCTCCGGTGGCAAGGATAATAACCCCGTGGTCTACTGTATACTCTTCCCGCTGCTCATCTTCAGGCTCACCAACTGCAATAATAGACGAGTAGTTACCTATGAACCCGCTAGTCTGAACCAGTTCAGCCCTGGTAATGACATCGATATTTTTGTTTTTCTTAACATCTGCCACCATTTTTTTAAGAGTAGCAGCGGTATCATCAAGCGACATAGAGTGATTGAGCAGCCCCATCTTACCACCAAGCCTTCCCTCCTTTTCAAGAAGAGTCACTTTGTAGCCCTGTTCGGCAATGGTCAGGGCCGAGGTTATACCGGCAATTCCAGCCCCGATAACCACTGCCCGGCGAGTAACCGGCACGGTCTGAGATGGCAACGGTTTTAGCCTGCGAGCCTTTGCCACAGCCATCCTGAGCAGATCCTCTGATTTCCTGGTCGCCTCATCCGGCTCACCGGCATGTACCCAGGAACATTGGTCGCGAATATTAACCATTTCAATCAGGCAGGGATTTAAACCGGCATCTTTTAAAGTCTCCTGAAACAAAGGCTCATGGGTACGGGGTGAACAGGCGGCAATAACCACTCTGTT
>CAZEMY010000223.1:0-3743 GCA_964513405.1 uncultured Desulfobulbaceae bacterium | reverse complement strand
TACATATCCTGCCTGTCTCAGCAATTGCCTGGGGCATGGCATCCATAAGAGTGGCGGCGGCTCTGCTGGTGCCGTTTTCCACATTGGCAGAAAATCCGCCAAGAAAATCAACCCCTACCTCAATGGCCGCTTCGTCCAGAGCCATGGCCATGGCAACAAAATCATCCTCTTCAAATCCTGCCCCCACATATGCAATCGGGGTAACAGCAATCCGTTTGTTAACCACTGATATGCCATATCTTTCGCTCACCTGCTCACAGACCGGAACGAGCTGTTCCGCACAGCGACAGATTTTTTCTTTTATCTTTTTGCAGGTCAGCTTGGGTGATTCACTACGGCAGTCCAACAGGTCAATACCCATGGTTACTGCCCGCACATCCAGATTTTCTTTCTGAATCATATCAACGGTGGTAAGAATCTGGCCTGGACGCATCATAATCTTATCTCATTGGTAGCTTTAAATATATCCTGGTGCTGAAGAAGGAGCATAATATTGTTTTCCCTGCTGAATTTATCCATTTCAGAGCGAAGCCCGTCCCGGGAAGGGCAGCGACTTAACTCCACCATAAGGATCATGGTGTATATGTCTCCAGCACCTGCGGTCGATAAATCAAGGATATTTATATTTTGTTTTGTACAGAACCCGCTGACAAGAGAGACAAAGCCAATCCGGTCAGGGCCTCGGGCGGTGAGAACAAATGTTTCTTCTGCCGATTTTGTTTTTTTCCTGCCTATATTGGGGTCAACCGGTTTTACAGAGACTTCGAAGGGGATGTTGTTCTCAATGCTTTGTAACCTCTTTCGGACAGTTTCTTGAGAAACCGAAGCAGGAAATGATGCGTAAAGAATCATGCTGAAGTAGCCATGGAGAACTTGTTGCCGGGTATCGGCCAGGTCACCGTTCATGGTGGAGATAAGCAGGCTTATGTCATGGATGATTCCGACCCGGTCAGTGGCCATTACGGAAACAATATAGTGTTTTTTTGCAGTCTCTCTGTTTTCTTTATTCATGTTTGTCATCATTTAGCGTGAAAACTTTGCCGTTTAATGGTCGCCGGTTCACTGTTTATTTTTCGGTACATAAATGTCTGCTTATGTTATCTTGGGAATTTTTACTTTTACCTGATTGCAGGCCGCAAAGAAACAACATAGCATTGGCAGAGAATAAAAAGGAAGTTATTTTTACAAAAAGACATAATTATGGAAAAGATAAGCACAGGAAAAGGGAAGTGCCAGCCCCGGATAGACTATCCATGTCTGTGGCAATACAAAGTGATTGCCACAGACATGGAACCGGTACGGGGAATTGTTGCCGATTATCTCGGTGACGCTCCATACAGTATCAGTAAATCCAGAAAAAGCAGGGATGGTAAGTATATAAGTGTAAACCTGGAGCTGACAGTATATTCTGACTATCATCGTCTCCGACTCTATGAATTGCTGGCAGAACACCAGCAGATAAAGGTGGTCTTATGAGTGTATTATCAGGTGGATGCCAGGCAGAGAACGGGGGAAATACCAAAATTGATTCTAAACTTATCCCTGTCCTTAGGGAAGCCATTCTCACCGTTCAGATGGTTTTGTATCGTTCTTTAAAAAAGAGTATAAACAATCGTTTTGCTGACTGGCCGCTCGAAAAACAGGGACTATTGGCCGGGGCAGTAGTCAACAACCTCTTTGGCTCCGAACCTGTTGACAGTGAAGTCAACCGTTTTGCCCGTGCTCACAGGGAGCTGGTTGAAGAAGAGTTGCGAGCTCTTGCCGAACATCACCAGGATCTTCTGCCGTTTATCACAGATGGGCTGCGGATGCAGACTATTTGTGATAACCAGGAAGGCACCCATTCGCTGGGTTCTCTGCTCATAGCTCGCACCCTTGGTCTGCTCCAGGAGGAACGGACTCTGCCCCTGCCGACATCGTTTATGCTCTCTGTCCGTAATCTTGCTGCCACCCATAATATTGTTGAAAATTTACAGGTCGCTCCACCTCCGGAACAGGGCTGACAGGTTAATCCTGCCAATAGGCTGTAAGTGTTGCCTTACTCATCATTGATCATTTCTTCCATGGGAAAATATGAAATCAATACGGACTGTCCAGCAAAATTGTTCCCATAAAGCCGACCGCCGGGAACAGGTTTCCTGGGGAATGTTTGATTTTGCCAATTCCGGTTATACCACGGTGGTCATGACCACTATTTTCAGTGCCTACTTTGTAGGGGTGGTGGCTGGTGGAGACGGGGGGTACTCATCCGGTGAGGCTACTCTTTTCTGGACAATTGCCGTTGGTTTTGCCAATTTATGTGTGCTTTTGAGTGCACCAATTGTGGGTGCTATTGCTGATCACAGGGCGGCAAAGAAACGGTTTTTGCTGGTTACCACTATAATCTGTGCCGCTGCGACTGCCTCGTTGGCCATGGTTGGTTCCGGAGATGTGTTTTTTGGTATGGTTCTTATTGTTATCTCCGCCATAATGTTTGCCAGTGGCGAGAATCTTATCTCTGCTTTTCTGCCGGAAATAGTATCCAATGATAAGATGGGGCGTATGTCCGGCTACGGCTGGAGTCTTGGTTATTTTGGTGGACTATTGACCCTTGCTCTCTGCTTGATATGTGTCGCCTGGGGGAAAAAACAGGGTTGGACTGAGGAAAATTTTGTGCCAGTGACCATGCTCATTACCGCCGGGATATTTATATTGGCGGCAACCCCTACTTTCATCTGGCTACGGGAGAGGAGAATCCCTGAAAATCCCCTTGGCGGAATGGCTTATTTCCATATGGGATTTCAACGGGTTCGCAAAACCCTGCAACAGGCAAGAGAGTTACCGGATCTGTTCAGGTTTTTGATAGCCCTGTCTGTGTATCAGTCAGGAGTCGCAACTGTGGTGGTGCTTAGTGCAGTCTATGCCCGTGAGGTAATGGGGTTTGACAGTAAGTCATTAATTATTCTGATCATGGTGGTTAATGTTACCGCCTCGGTTGGTGCCTTGTTGTTTGGCCATCTTCAAGACAGGATAGGCTCTGTAAAATCTCTTTCCATAACTCTGCTGATCTGGATTGGGGCAATTATTGTCATGGCGGTTGCCGATGAACGGGCAACAGTGTGGCTGGCGGGTAACCTAATTGGTCTTGCCATGGGGGCAAGTCAGGCGATTGGCAGGGCCCTGGTTGGTCGCCTCACACCTGTAGCGAGAACCGCAGAGTTTTTTGGTCTGTGGGGCATGGCAACCCGTCTTGCGGCTATAGTCGGTCCCTTGAGCTATGGCTTGATAAGCTACCTGGGTGACGGCAATCACCGTTTGGCGATTCTCAGCACTCTGTTCTTTTTTATCGCTGGTTTACTTTTGCTGCAACAGGTTAATGAGCAGAACGGCCGGGAAGTTGCATCAAAAGCAACATAAAAAGCTTATTGGCAATATTTTTTTACTTTGCAATCAGTTTTCACACAGCATGTTTACAAAGGGAATAATCTTGTAATCAATCTCGTTAAAATTACAACAACGAGCCTCTTCGTTTACTTCTCCGGTTACCGGTAACAAGGCCAATAGCCCATCCTGATAATAAAACTCCTCCTCCGGCCAGGAACCAAGTTATGGTGGATTTGTTTTCCAATTCGTTGTTTTTGTTTTCCAGGATGGCAAGTTCTTTTTTGAGTTTTTTCAACTGCTGTTCACTGGCAGCTAACTTTTCTTTAGTTTGAACAACATCAGTGGTGTCTATTTTAAGTTGTTCATATGTTGCCCTGATT
>CAZEMY010000222.1:0-3787 GCA_964513405.1 uncultured Desulfobulbaceae bacterium | reverse complement strand
ATAGAAGTTTTTTACTTCATCATTCGAAATTCCTTGTTCGACATTCGATATTCAAAAAAAACTTTTAACTGCCAGAAAATCAGTCAAAACTTATGGGGCAGGGTACTAATGCCACCGCTCGCTCACCTGGTTCCACCGCTCTGCGGTGGAACCAACCATCACCGCTTATGCGGATTCGGTATCCTCATCTCGTCCCACCGCAGAGCGGTGGGACGAGATGAGGTTTTCCCCAATTTACGCTTCATTCTCATAGGTAACCGGAATATCTGTATCCTCGGTGTCTAATTGCTCTTCTTCTATTTCGCCACCACCTTCAGGGGCAACAATAACGCTCAGTGTGGCACCCATCTGGTAACCTGCCTTGATGTTGACCTTTGTTTCCCCTATACTTTTAATGGGATCGGTAAGAAGAATGGAGCGGCGGTCAATAAAAATGCTGTTTTCGGCAAGTTTTTCCGCAATGTCCTTGGTTGATACGGAGCCAAATAAACGGTTTCCTTCGCCAACTCTGCGGGTAATGGTGATAACTGTTGATTCTAATTTCCCAATCAGGGAATTGGCTGTTTTCTTTTCTTCTTCCCGCCTGCTATTAATAGATTGTTGTTGATGTTTCAAGCGGGCAAGAGATGCCTTGTTGACGATCTCGGCCCTGTTTTGCGGGATTAAATAGTTTCTTGCATACCCCGGCTTTACAGTGACAATATCACCCTCAAGGCCAAGGTTGTCAACGGTTTGTTTCAGTATGATTTCCATAGGGATTGTCCTTTTTTTATTTTCCGAATGAATTTATGCCCATCCGGTTATTATTAGAGGTCTATCCACGAAAGACACGAAAATCTTGTCCTCTTTTTTAGTGTCTTTCGTGGTTCAAAATATGCGAAAATAACGAAAAGCATCCTCGTTCCCACGCTCCTGCGTGGGAACGAGGATGCAGAGCGGGGAACGAGGATACTTATTCTCGGACAAGCTCATAGTGTGTTAGGAGACGGTTCTGTCAGCTCAAGTGATGGTTATGCGGCTCGTAGTTTCCGGACATGCAGGATTTCTTCGTCTTGCATCATCCGCACATGCTCAACATTAAGCGTAACTACTGCAACAGTTTCTCCTTGTCCGGTGATAAACTCCACCTCAAAAGCTTCGCCAATGTTGTAACAATTTACAACGGCACCAATGTCTCCTCGCGTGAGTCCATGATCGGGGATATCGCGGGAAAGAACGACGGTGTCCAGTTCTTTTATCATTTTTTATCTCCTTAACAGGCATCGACCCTTGAAGTGGGATACGCCGTCACAAATCGCGGACATTTATCGCCTGATTCGACCACCCAAATCGTCCGAACCCGTACAATGGTTCCGATGGGGGTAAAAAGATCTCCATCCATAATACATTTGGTGCCATAAGCAGTGCTAACCGCTTGGTTGACTTCTTTCGATTTTGCAATCATTAGCAACCCATCCACCAATTGATCAGCATTTGCTTCTGTGTAGCCGAGTGACCGAAAGTATTTAGCCTTAGCTTTTCCGATCGCATGAGTTTCGGACAGGAGATACCTGGTCAGTTTCGGTTCAGGAATATAAGCCTGTTCGTGATTCGGAAGCATCAAATATTTTTGGACATGATGCCCTGCGGGCAGAAAAAATATAAACGAACATCGAATTTCGAATATAGAAGTTTTTTACTTCATCATTCGAAATTCCTCGGAGTCTCCGCTTACCTGTTCGATATTCTGCTGTTCAAAAAAACTTCTTATTGGTAATTGTTCTCACGAAACTTTGTTTTTCCGATACATAAATGTTATGCCGCTACCCCGTCTCTTCCGGTTCGCTTTTCCTGACCCGAAATTTAAACCATACATCGGCAACCCCGAGCATGGTGACAATAATAAGGCCAAAACTCTGGATAATAAGCAGGAAATAAAAAAACAGTCTCAGGTAGCCGGGTACTTTCCAGCGCTCAAGCAGATGAATAAATACTGCCAATCCCTGGAAACAATAAATCAGACCTGAGATAAGGAGAATGTTTAAACCTGCATATTGGATATTATTGTCAAACAACAAGAACAGTGCTGCACCCAAGATTGGCAGCCATATGAGCTGATCCGGCAGCTTCCATTCCCGGTAAGGAGGCCAAGTCGCAGATTCATGTTTTTCACTCTTGTTTTTTGCCAGTAAAAATCTGTTGAAAAGAATCAGGTTCATCCATACAGTAAAGACAACAATGCCACCCAGAACCCCAGGCATAACCTTGGGGATGGTCTCTCTTAGTCCGGTTATGACAACTGTTACTTCCTGCTGCACATCGGCGGGGATATTCTGTTCCGTCTTGTATAGCTCGTATGTCTGAGTAAAACCGGTATCGACTATCTCTAACAGATGTTGATAAGGCTGTATCCCTGTAACAGAACCATATATTGCCCAGAAAATCCACCAAGAGGCAAGCATGGTTAATATACCACGACCAGCGGTGGCTGTCTCGGTTTTTTGCTCTACACGGCAACGATAAAGAATGTAGCCCAAGGGAGCAAAAGTAAGCCCAAACAACAAAATCTCAAGTCTGCCTATAAAAACGGCAATAACCGCAGCAATAACAAGGCTGTTAAGGATGGTTTTTTTACCCTGCTCAATTCCCTGGCTCGCCAGCACACATGCAACAGGCACTGCCAGTAAACCTATGAGCCAGCCAAGCAATCCCGGCAACATGACAGGAACAAGATAGAGAGTCGCAAGAACGAGAACAGGCTTAGAAAAAAAAGACATTCCCGCCCCCTTTAATACAGTCATGGTAATTTCTGATTATTATCAGAAATGGGTCTGTCCTGAATACGGCAGTATGGCAAGATGACGGGCCCGTTTGATGGCCTCGGTTACTTGTCTCTGGTGGGTTGCACAGGTGCCAGAAATTCGTTTAGGGATTATTTTGCCCCGTTCGGTGACAAATCCACGCAGAACCTTTGCATCTTTATAATCAATTATCAACTCGTTATCGGTACAGAACCGGCAAACTCGCCGCCGGGAAAAAACTCTTTTCTGGGGTGCCATCGTATCTCCTTCTATTTATTGAGAAGCTGAATCTTCTTTAGTAGAAGCCTCTTCCTTGGGTTGTTCTTTTACTTCGCCGCTTTTTTCTGTTTCAGCTCCATCTGATTCTTCTTCTACTACAGGGGCAGAAAAAGAATCCTTAACCTTGCTGATTGCTTCTTCATCAATGGAATCTGCAAGCTTAATAGTCAGATACCGCAACACCCGTTCTTCTAATCTGAAAATTCTTTCCAGTTCACTGATGGTTTTGCCGGGGGCAGCATAGTTAAGGACGACATAATAACCCTGCAGTTCCTTGTCGACCTCATAGGCCAGCGGTTTAACACCCCAGCGGTCTGTATTTATGACAACCCCGTTGTCATCGGTGATGATGGCACAGGCACGATCAATGATTTCTGTGGACTGTTCTTCTCCCAAATTAGGGCGAAGAATAAATGTGGTTTCGTAATGACGCATGATTCCTCCTCGTGGTCAGTGGGCCCTCGCTTCAATTTATAGTTGAGAGCGAGAAGGTTATGGTTTGTTTGCAGTCCCTGCCTGTCAGGTAGGAGTGCAAATCAAACTATTATTATATGCCAAATTGATTTTTGTGTCAATGTTTAAAATGGGGTTTCTTGGCAAGCGTATGATTTTATTTGTTTTTTAAAGGTGGGCGTGGTGTGGGGGTGGGGGATGCTGTAGGGATTGCAATTACAACAATGCTGAGCTCAGTTTTTCTCCTGCCTCTTGATTTCCTCCCATTGTTGACG
>CAZEMY010000221.1:0-3834 GCA_964513405.1 uncultured Desulfobulbaceae bacterium | reverse complement strand
TATTTATTCCATGACTCCTGCGGAAAAAGAAACAGCAGGGATTGCCTGTCTGCCAGGTAGCCTTGAAGAGGCAATTATCATGTTTAAGGACAATCCGCTTTCAAAAGAAGCACTCGGAGAGCATATTTTCAGGAAGTATGTAGCCGGCAAGGAGAAAGAATGGGATTCTTTCCGTACAGCGGTCACCGATTGGGAGATAGAAAGCTATCTCGATAATTATTAGTTTTTTTTAAATTCTCCGGATTTATTGCGGAGATATGGTACATATTTTTTAGCTTAAAGGTGCTTCCTTAAACAGGGAAGCACCTTTTTTGTTTGCCTGATGGAGTAGTTGGTTGTAACTTCAAACCTTGGGGAAATATTTTCCCAACAGCATGGATTTACAAAAAATCATAGTTTAAAAATCCCAAGAGCAAAAATCAACATGATAGACGGGAAAAAAAGCAAATTGATCGGAAAGCAGCTTGAGAAGGTGATCAGAGGGAAGGTGGGCAAGCTCCATTGGGATCTTTACCGCTTAAGCATGGCATGGACTTCGGTGGCAGGGAAACGGGCTGCCGCTCATACCCGGCCCGCCTGGATTCGTAAAGATGTTCTCTGGGTGTATGTCAGTAGTTCCGCCTGGATGCAGGAACTGGGTTACATGAAGCCGGAGATTCTTGACAGAGCCAATGACTGTCTATGTTCTGTGGTTCTTGTAGATATCAGGTGGCTGCAACAACCAGCCGATGACATTTCATTTCAGGCGGTGGAACTGAAAGTGCCTGATCGGGTAATTGCCCCTGAAAAAGAAGAGTATTTTTTGCAAATGAGCAAAACCGTAGCTGATGCAGATTGCCAGAGGGCCCTGTTCAAACTTTGGCAGACTTTTCAGAAAAAGATGCACATGCAAAGTGGATGAAACAAGAGGTCGGAAACTATATCTATGTACCGGAAAAACAAAGTTTTTTGAACAGCATAATATCGAACAAGGAATTTCGAATGATGAAGTAAAAAACTTCTATATTCGACATTCGAAATTCGATGTTCGTTTATATTTTTTCTGCCCGCAGGGCATTATGTTCAAAAATCCTAAACCCTGAACCAGGCCTTGACCTTTTATGAATATTATTGAGCTTATTGGTAACACTCCGCTGGCGGAACTTACCCGTCTTTCCCCCCAATCGGAAGTGAAAATTTTCGTTAAAATGGAATCTGCTAATCCAGGTGGCTCAATCAAGGACAGGATTGCCCTTGCCATGATTGAGGCGGGCGAAAAAAGCGGTGAGTTGACCAAAGACAAAATTGTTCTTGAAGCGACCAGTGGTAACACCGGTATTGGTCTGTCCATGGTTTGTGCTGCCAGGGGGTATCGGTGTCAACTGATTATGCCTGAGTCAGCCAGCATTGAGCGGCGGCGGATTATGGAAGCTTATGGGGCAGAAATCGTTTTGACTTCGGCAAGAAGGGCAACCGATGGAGCCATTGAGAAATCCTACACCCTTACCCGTGAATTTCCGGATCTTTACTATTTGACCGACCAGTATAACTGTGAAGCGAACTGGCAGGCACATTACCGGGGTACCGCTCCTGAGATATGGGAACAGACAGGAGGAAAGGTAACCCATGTGATTGCTACTCTGGGAACAACCGGCACTGCCATTGGGTTGTCCAGATGGTTCAGGGAGCATCACCCCGAGGTGGAGGTTATTGCTGTAGAGCCATTTCTTGGCCATGCAATCCAGGGGCTGAAAAATATGATGGAATCATATCGGCCCACTATTTTTGATAAAAAGCTTCCCCATAAAATTATCAATGTGGGGGATGATGATGCCTTTGCCACAGCGAGAGAGCTGGCAGAGAAAGAAGGTGTTTTTGCCGGCATGAGCAGCGGTGCTGCTGTGTATGCAGCGATTGAACAGGCAGGGACACTGGATTCAGGAGTCATTGTTGCTATTCTCCCCGATGGCGGCGAGAGATACCTGAGTACTCCGCTTTTTCGGGCAAAAAAGAAAATTGAAGGTGAAGAGCCCACTCTTAGATTTTACAATACCATGACCCGCAAAAAGGAAATATTTCGTCCCATCAGCGATGAGAAGATTACCTTTTACGCATGTGGTCCAACTGCTTATGAATCACCTAACCTCGCCCATTGCCGGCGATTAGTGGTGGCCGATCTGATGATTCGTTATCTCAGGTTTAAACAGTTCAAGGTAGAGTCCTACATGAACCTTACGGATCTTGATGACAACACCATCAACGGAGCTGAAAAAGCTGGAATGGGTTTGCAGGAGTTTACCGACGGCTTCGTGGAAGAGTTCAAACAGGCAATGGATATACTTGGGGTTGGAGGGGCCACCGGATATCCACGGGCTTCAGAACATGTTAGCGATATGGTCGAGATTGCCCATGAGCTGATTCATAAGGGGTATGCTTATGAAAAGCATGGTTCCGTTTATTTTGATATTTCCAAATTCAAGCAATATGGTCGTCTTTCCGGAGTAAATTTAAGTAAAATCCGTCTGGGGCAGACTGTGGATCTGGATAATTATGAAAAAGACAATCCCCGGGATTTCACTCTTCTTAAACGCTCAACTCTTACTGAGCTGAAAAAAGGAATTTTTCATGAGACCGACTGGGGGCATGTCCGGCCTGGCTGGCATATTGAATGTTCTGCCATGTCAACCCGTTACCTTGGCGAGACGCTGGACATACATACTGCCAGCCAGGACCTTATGTTTCCTCACCATGAGAATGAAATTGCCATTGCCGAGGCTCTGACCGATAAACCACTGGCTAATTTCTGGCTTCATTCCGGATTATTGTTGAAAGATGGTAAAAAAATGTCTGCGGAAGCGGGTAATATTATCACCCTGGATGAAGTGATGGAGAGGGGTTACACCGGCAGAGAAATTCGATTTTTTCTCCTTGGGGTTCATTACCGCAAGTCTCTGAAGTTTGACTGGCAACGCCTTGGCTCCGTACGGATGGGGTTACGGAGACTTGATGAATTTACCCGTAAACTGCTTTGTATGACCCCTGGTAAGACTCACCCGGAAGTGGAAAAATATGCTGCCGGGTTTGAAAAACGATTTTCAGCCTCCATGGATGATGATTTGAATGTTTCCGGGGCGCTGGGAGCTGTATTTGATTTTGTTAAAGAAGTTAACCCGCTTCTTGATGTTGCCAATCTTGATCTGAACCAGAAAAACATAATCCTTGCCAGCCTGGAACGGGCAAATAGTGTTTTTGGTATCTTGCTGCTTACCCGTTGTAAACTGGCTCCTGAAGTTGAACTGCTTATTCAAAAACGGGAAGCTGCCCGGGAAAGCAAAGACTGGGAGGCTGCTGATCAGGCAAGGGAAGAGCTGCTTCGCCTCGGGGTAATCATTCATGATACCTCGATGGGGCCTGCCTGGGAGCTCAGCGAGGAAGCATGTGGAAAATGCGAAAAGTCCCGCCGTCAAAATGGTTGATTTTTGAGCTTTTATGAGTTAGATTAACTTTTCTTGTGATCTTGTTATTCTCGATGGCGGTAAATTTAAATTTCCCGCCGGATTTTCACTTATTTTCTTTATGCGCGCCAGTAGCTCAGCTGGATAGAGCAACGGCCTTCTAAGCCGTAGGTCGCAGGTTCGAATCCTGCCTGGCGTACCAATTATAGGCAGTCAGTACAGGTGCTTACATGCTGATTCTTGCCTTTTTCTTTGTGTGTGAAATCTGGTCTCCGGATGGTTTTATGGGCATTTTGTGGCGACTAATGGTAACAAAATGGTAAATGTTCTTTAGTCATCCACTTTGTTTTTTTATGCGATCTTCTGTGCCTCTTGCCAGTTTTTCATAAATTCTCTTGGA
>CAZEMY010000220.1:0-3854 GCA_964513405.1 uncultured Desulfobulbaceae bacterium | reverse complement strand
TGCTTCCATCTGGTTTGAGTACCGTAAGAATTACCTCGCTGCCCTTGGGGCCGCGAATATATCCCACAGCTTCTCTTATTCGCATTTCACTGATATCTACCGCTTCGCCGTCTTTTTCAGAAACAGAGAGAATTATATCTTCCGGGCCCAGCCCCCCCTGCCGCTCTGAGGCACTGCCGGGAATGATTCTGACAACTTTTATATGACCATCTTCTTCCCTCAGCAAAGCACCTATTCCTTCAAGAGACCCGGACATATGAATATCGAAATCTTCCCTGGAGCGGGGAGGCATGAAACTGGTGTGGGGGTCAAAGGCGCTGACTATTGAATTAAAATATCGGTCGTAATGATCCTGGCGGGACGATTTTAGAAGGCGGTTTAAATGGCGGACGGTTCTTTTTTTCACCGTTTCCACCGCTTCCTGCCAAATAGGTGTTGTGGTTATATCAGCAGGCATAGCCTCTTCTTTCAGATTTTCTTCTGCTCTTTTTTTGTTCTTTTTTTCAAGCTGAACAAGATACTCGTTAAGCACCTGCATTTTTAAAATTAACCGCCAGCGATCCCGCAACTCATTCTTACTGGCAGCAAACTTTATTTTATCCGGATCAGATTCAAGATACTCCTTCTTATCAGGGTCAAAGCCATCATTTAAGAGCGGCTCCAACATGTCTTGAACCTGGCGTATTCTCTCGTTTAGCATTTGCATGCCAGCGTCAGGGAGAACAATTCTCCCCCGCCGCAGTTCATCATCTATGTGGGTAGAGAATGCTCCCAACTGATTCGCATCAGATTGGAGAAGGAATCGTTTCCGGGGGTCAAGTTGATTCAAATAAATATCGAAACCTGTTTTGGATAACTCATCGTTAAAAGGTATGCGGCTGTAATGCTGCTCAGGTAACTGGTTAGAGATAATGTGGGCTATTATCCGGTTGCGGCTGCTGTCAAACTCTATGGGCCTGCTCTCAACTGTGCCTACGGACACCAGAATAATAAGAACAATCAGGCGAATGTGTATGCCATATAATCGGTGCATCTTGGCTCCTTTTTGAAAAATCAAAGTTCCATGGATTAAGGGATGTACAAGTTATTTAACTCCCTTACTAAACTAAAATGGACTGACTATTTTTTCCGCCTCACTCATACTGCTCATAATTTCATACATATTTGATATTTTCCCAACTTCAAGAGCTGATTTAAGCTCATAAAAATCAAGACAGGTTCCGCAGACAAGAATTTCTACTCCTCGGCTTTTAAGTTTCTGCAGATCATCAATAACCCCGGAACCGGCTGAAACAAGTTTAACCCCGCCATTGTAAAAAAGAATTTTCTTTGGCAGAGGAGTTACCTCATAAATTGTCTGAATATAAGATTGCAGTAACGCCCAGCCGAGTTCATCGTTGCCACGCCCCATGGAGTCAGACGATATAACATAAACAATGCCATGCTCCGTTTTACCTGGTACCTGGCAACTGTGTTCTGAATAGTGAGAATTTTTCTTATTTTCAATATCTCCTGAGCAAATCTTTACGAGAAAACTTCCATCGTCTGGAGAAATAATATCTATCGTGCAGTTACGACTGCGACCAAAACGACTTAAATTATCCCGTGCAGCCTCATTATCAACTCTTACCACAAGGTTGTTCGCTCCCTGTTCAAGGGCATTTTTTGCTCGTATTACCGGTTGAGGACATATAAGCCCTCGGCAATCTAATTTAATATCTGTCATTTGTTGGTCCCACTATTTATGGTAGTTCAATTTCCATTCCTTCCCGGACAAAAAAAATATCTGTATCCGACCACTTTTTATTACGACAATATTTCTCTGTCATCAAGTCCAGCTCCGTATCACTGCGATCCGGGTCATGGTGAAAGAGGGCCAGGGATTTGACCCCTGCTCTTCTGGCAGCTGTAATGGCGTACTCAATTGGCGTGTGTCCCCAGCCAATTTTACCCTCTAAATATTCTTTTTCTGTGTACTGTGCATCATGAACCAGTAAATCTGCACCGGCAAAAAAATCCTCAAGAACCTGATTCTGTTCCCTTGCCGCAGCCTCGCCCTCCTCGGCCATCATGCTGTCATAATCCGGATCAGCAGGATCAGTTATAAACAGGTTTCTGAAGGGTTCCGTATCGTAAGCGGTACAAAACACCGCTCCCCGAAAAGAAAAACGATAACCAAGGGCTGTGATGGGGTGATTAATAATGGCAGTTGATAGAAGGATGCCGTCTCCAAGATCAATTTCAGGCTCTTCCTTTAACTGTTTATACTCTATTGAGGCAGCCAACTCTCCCATGTTGACCGGGAAGTAACGATACTTCATCTGACCGCCGACAATTTCATCCAAAGGTTCTTCTTCATAGGTAACAGGACCAAACACCTTGATTACAGTTCCGGGAATATATGCAGGAATAAAAAATGGAAAACCCATTATATGGTCCCAGTGGGTATGGGATAAATAAATTTCCGTTGAAATCGGTCCGGATGGCAGGTCATGCCGAACCATATGACTTGCCAGCTCACGGATACCTGAACCGGCATCTATGATAATATGGCGGTTAACTTCGGGGAAACGCAACTCAATGCAGGCGGTATTACCGCCATACTTCATGGTTTGAGGACCCGGGCATGGAATAGATCCCCGGACTCCCCAGAATTTCACTTTTATCACCACAAACCTCTTTTTGGGGTTTTCTGTTCCCTGCCTTTTAAACCTGAAGAAAAATTTCAGCCTTAACTATTTCCTCTTCTACGGTTGGAAGAAGTGTTGAAACCGTCTGCCATGACAAGCCGCTGATATTAAGTGCATTGACGACCTGTTTTTCATCCGGGTAAACATTACCAGCATAACCTATATCAAACAGGCAAACAAAAAAATCTGCGAGAGAAACAACGGCCACTAACTGTTTATTCTCCTCACTTGCCAGCTCAGGGTTATGGTGCAGGCAAATAGCCTCGCTAATGGCTGCATTTAATTTCCATTTTTCGGCAATCAAGCGGCCAACTTCCTGATGATCCAGCAAGAGATTCTCCCGCTCCAGACTTATTAATGATTGTCGTTTTTTATTTATCAAAGCAAGAACTGCAATGTACTCATCGCCAAAAGGTATTTTGCCAAGATCATGAAGAAGTCCGGCAACAAAATACTCTTCCCGTTCGCCAAACGAAACATCGAGTTCACCGGCAAGCAGTTTAGCCAGCACTCCGACACCTATGGAGTGAGCCCAAAATTTACTGATTGGCAAGGACTTTGATTTTTTTGTCTGGCCAACACTACGGATGATAGCAGTCGATAGGGCAAGATTCTTAACCGTGTTCAACCCCAACATGATAATTGCTCTTGTTAAAGAGGTGACCTTGTTGACAAGAGAATAATATGCTGAATTGATAAGTTTCAGTACCTGACCGGTGAGAACGGGATCAAGGGAAATTACTTTATTCAAATCATTGGGGGAAGTGTCGGTACGGCTGCATATTTCCAGAACTTTGCCGACAGTGGTGGACAGGCTGGGCATCTTTTGGACAAAAGAATGGATTTTCTTTATTTTAATATCTTGATCATCCATAAGAAAATTATCCCAAAATTAACATTCATGTTTAATAAGGAAATCATGAATAACCTCTTTCATAATTTCTAATTGGCTGCCTCCATTTTCATTAATCATGATCCAGGTGCAGCGTTGGAAGGCATTGTGAAGGTTCTCGGGAACCAGAAGTTTTATTTCAAGCAAAGATTCACTCTGTTTATCTTTCTCAACCACTTCTGTCCCCTTAGGAGTCGTTACGAAATAAACTATACAGTTTAAGCTAAATTGTATAGGTGCGTAGGTCGGATTAGCGTGTACAACGAAAAAAG
>CAZEMY010000219.1:0-3908 GCA_964513405.1 uncultured Desulfobulbaceae bacterium | reverse complement strand
CGAGGCATTTTCAAAAAAATAGCACAGCCATATAAGTGATATCGGAGTCTACGCTCGAAGTCTACGCTATCTACCTGCGAGCATATTTTTTTGGAAATAACGCAGAGATGGGGAAAAATGCATTCTCGGACAAGCTCCTGGGCGGCAATGCCTTTTTGTATTTAAATATGCTCAAAATATATTTT
The DNA here is from genome assembly GCA_964513405.1 of uncultured Desulfobulbaceae bacterium. Taxonomy (GTDB): domain Bacteria; phylum Desulfobacterota; class Desulfobulbia; order Desulfobulbales; family Desulfobulbaceae; genus DRLX01. The sequence goes on along the minus strand of CAZEMY010000219.1, from coordinate 3,723 downwards.
ATTTTAGAAATTATCCTTTTTCATCGTCGCCAAAGGTCTTTGCCAGCAACGCACCGATCAAGCCCACCTCTTCTTCGACCTGCTTGGAGGCAGGTTTTAAAAGAGAGGTAAGCATTTTTCTCCTAGTGTTTATTTCCGGCATTTTTTGTGGTGCCCTGGTCATAAGCAACTCCATATCCGCCTCTTTGGTTCCGTAATAAAGGGTGTTGGGACCAATTTGGACGGCATCGGAAGTCATTCCTACTGCTCCTTTGGCAGCGTACTTTGCAACCACAGACTCGGGGTCATCAAAATCACCAAAAATCCGGCACTCAGCGAGGCAGGTTATAACACAGGCAGGCTGCAGTCCTTCCGCCGTTCTTTCAACACATAAAGTGCATTTATCAACTTTGCCGATTGATTTATGATCGGCAAGGTCATAATTCATGAAACGGGCATCGTAAGGGCAGGACTCAGCACACGCCCCGCAACCGATGCAGCGTTCATGGTCAACTTGAACAGTTCCGTTAAACGGATCTTTCCAGGTAGCAGAGACTTCCATAAGTACAGTCTTGCCGGTAATGCTATCCTTGAGAGTCATTCTCACCGGTTCTGCCGGGCAGACATCTACACAAACCGGAATGTCGCAATGGTTGCAAAGTCCTACGAAATAAGTACTGGCTATACCGGCAGAAGTCATGCTCGGCCCCAGCCTGTGTACCCAGCTGCGATCAAATCTGGTCGGTACCTCCCATTCCGCCTTGCAGGCAACGGAACAGGCATGGCAACCCACGCATTTGTCCATGTCAATAATCATACCGTATTTCATTTATGCAAATCCTCCTCGAAAATATGGCTTTTTTTAGATTTTATCCGAAAATAGTCACGAAATGATGGTGTAGCTGCTATTTTCATAATTTGTTGTGGCTATGACCTGCACAAATTTGGTCAAGCCATGCTGGTTTATCAAAAAAAGCAATGCCGGACAGATTAAAACCCGGGGGAAATGCAGCTTATTAAACCTTAACTAACCTGACAAAGTTATTACGCATACCATGACATCCTGATTCCTTATCAACAGCCAGCTTGGTTATAAGCTCCTGACCATCAATACCTTTATGGTGGCCAACCGACATTGCCGGATTCTTGCTACCGTAACCATGAGCCATGAAAACAGAGTCTTCTCTTATACCCGGGGTCACTTTGACAGTGGTTGTCGATCTTGATTCTACCCCGTCCTGATTAACGCATTTGACCCGTTGACCATCTTTAATGTTGAGTCGGGCTGCGACTTTATCGTTTACCCAGGTGGGGTTTTCCGGCATTTCATGAACTAACCAGGGGTTGTTTAATGTCCTGTTAAAGGTATGTACAGGTGTACGACCGGAGAGCAGCCTCATGTAACCGCTTGGCGGTTTTTCAACCGGAATATAAGTGGCCATGGAAGGAAAATCATAATCTTCCAGGTCATAGGAAACAAAATGTATAATCATATCTTCAGGAACACCGTATGGATCTTCTCCTGGCTGAATGTGAATGGCATCTTTTTTCCTTAGCTGTTCAATAGTCAGCCCCGTTCCTTCCATGAATTTGTTGGCATATTCAACCTGATCTTTAACCGGGATGTACTCTGCAAAACCCATACGCTTTGCCAGTTCATTGGTTATCCAGACACTGTCTTTTGCTTCAAATAGAGGGTCAACCAGCGGCATTCGAGGGGCTATGTACTGCTGATGCTTTTGGGAAAAATCCCACTGGGTACCCCGTTTGATCTCGTCATACTGCTCCAGATAGGTACACCCCGGTAAAAGAATGTCCGCATACATGGTGATATCTGTGGGAATAAGATCAACACACATAACAAAGTCCATCTGTTTGAGCATGGCAATGCTCTTGGGCTGACTGGGAATGGTCTGGATAAGGTTTTGTCCCCAGATCACGCAACCCTTGATGGGGTAAGGTTCTCCAGTAATGGCAGCAGTGCGAATAAGATCGGTGGGAGTCCCGGGGGGAGAAAAAGGATGTACATCCAACTCTTCCCTGATGTTAATAGCCTCTTCTTCATGCTCAACCACAGGCCATTTTTTTCTTTTGATTCCCTTTGGCATTTTAGGTCTGACCAGCCCGCCGGGGACACCTATGGCTCCGAGTAAAGCGGTCAGGCAGGCAATTGCCCGGCACCTTTGAAAATCTGTTCCATGCCAGGTTGAAAAACGACCAGGATGGATTGTGACATTGGGTGCATTTTCAGCCAGCATGTCAGCAACCTGCTTGATCTGTTCAGCTGGGATATCACATACTTCTGCTGTTTTTTCAGGGGTCCACTCTTTAACATGTTCCGCGAACTCGTCAAAACCTTCTCCATACTCTTCAACGAACTCTTTATTATATTTATCGTTCTCGATAAGATAATTCATAATGGCAAGGAGGAAGGCTGTATCTGTACTTGGCTTTATTTTGACCCAGATATCAGACTTGGCGGCGGTTGCAGAGTAACGGGGGTCAAGGACAATTAGCTTGGCTCCATTTTCCAGCCCTTTAATATATCTCTTCATATGAGAGACATGGATATTTTCGCCAAGGTGGCTGCCTGTCATAAACATAACCTTGGCATTGGCCATGTCCACATGTTCGTTGGGAAGCATCTCAAGGGTTGCAAGAAAGGCGACATCCCTGACCCCTCGGCACTGGAAGAAAGATGACTCGGAAATATTAGGTGTACCGACCGTGTTTTCAAAAAAATGAAGAGGGTATTTGGCAGATGCTCCGTGGGGAAACATGGCAATTCCCTGGGCACCGTATTTTTTTATTATACCATTGAACTTTTCAGCACAGATGTCCAAGGCCTCGTCCCAGGATATCCGTTGCCATTTTGGTGCTCCCCGCTCGCCAATATTTTTCATAGGGTATTTGAGCCGGTCAGGATCATAGAGCAGCTTCATCCCTGCGTTGCCACGGGCACAGACAGCCTGGCCGTTATCTATGGACTTGGGGTTGCCCTCTAATTTTATCAAACGGTTATCTCTGACTTTGCCGACAAGCTGGCATCTCCAGAAACACATCTCGCAAATCCCGCCGGTAACGGATTTTGTATCTTTATGTGATCCCTTTGGCACGGGCGGAGCTTTTTTAAGACCGCTTTCCGCCCTTGCGGTTACTTTGGCAAGCGGGACGCTGGCGGCTGCAATTGAGGCGGTTTTTAAAAAGTTTCGCCTGGTAAGGTTCAATGCCATTACTGTTCCTCCTTGGTGAAGAAGTAAATAAGGTCGAGGGTTGTTGTGTAAAAAGGGTGTTCAGTTCCCTGGCGGGCCTGTCGATAAAATTTTTCAAACCATGGTAGAAATAATGTGGCAAGGAAAGTTTCAGCTACTTCAAACTTCTCTTCTCTAAACAGATGCGAGAGAAATTCAAGCTCAAACTGTAAATGATCCGCCGGCTCAGCCTTGCTGGTCAGGGTAAAGCCATGTTCCCGGTAAAACGAGTGGGTCTTTTCCGTGGTTTTGCCGTGCAGAGACATGTCACCATCCAAGTAGTAAGAACCATATGGTGGTGCTATCATCTTTGGTATGGCGTTAATAAACAGCCGAGTGTACTCTAACTGGCAGTCAGTCATAATATCATCGCTGTTTTTCCTCCAATCACAAATACTTTTTTGCTGATCAGGTACTCTCAAATTTGTAAGCACCTTCTCTAAGGAATCAAGGAGTTTTTAGTCAAAACAAGATGACTCTGGGTAACGGCTCA
>CAZEMY010000218.1:0-3912 GCA_964513405.1 uncultured Desulfobulbaceae bacterium | reverse complement strand
TACAGCTTCCCCTTTCAGCCGGCAAACCTTCTCAAACAGAGGGACTGCCTCGGCTTCCCTTTTCAACTCCATATAAAGACGGGCAAGCTTGTCCGTAATTTCACAGACAAGATGCACCCGCCCGCTTTGCTCCATTATATCAAGTGCCTGTCGGTACGGATTTTCTGCCTGTTCATACCTGCCAAGAGTTTCCTGGAGCCTCGCTATCTGATACCAGCAAAGCCCCATTTCCGGATCATCCCTACCCAGAAGCCGGGTCAAACTGTGCATGGCCTGTTTATACAAGATACCGGCCTCTTTATTTTCACCCACCATGGCCAAGGAGTAAGCATAATCGCGTCTGGCCAATGCCAACTCAACAGAATCAGGATTGTTTTTTTCAAAAATGGCAACCAGGGAGGAAAAATAATGCTGGCCCTTCTGGTACGAGTATAATCTAAGACTTAACAGCCCCGCCGAACGAATAAAATCAGGATTATCCTTTGCAACTGCCACCGCTTTTTCATAACGGTTCATCGCCTTTTGAAAATCCATTCTCTGTTCAGCAAGGCGACCACCATGATACGCTTTAAGACCGTCATCCACACCATCCTGGTCGACCGTGGCATCAAAAATCTTCTCCGCTGGCCCGGTATCCCCCTCACGAATTCCTTTCCGAGCCACATCATACTCCATGACCTCCAGCCCGGGCTTGATTTGCTCAAGCAAGGCAAGAGCATCTTTCCTAAAGGAAATACTATCAGCATAAGCCTGTCCTGAAAAACCTAAACCTTCCGTTATGGCAACCAGCTCCACCTGGTATTGTTCCTGCCCGGATTCATCATTATTGTCAATGGCCGCATTCATAAGAGCAAGCCGCTGTGCCTTCAAATCGAGCAGCCACCGCTCATACGCCTCCCTGTCCAAAAAATCGGAATCAGGGGTTTCCGATAGATCTTCACTCTGGAGTTCGTCTTTAAAATCAGCAGGGACTGTCTGCTCTTCAACCACTTCTTCCAGCAAGTCCGGAGTCTGCATCACCTCTTCAGAGTCCGTGGAGAAATCCTCTCCTGACGATATCGTCTTTTCATCCTCTAAGCGGGGAGATGATGTTTCCTGGTATTTTCTCCTCCAAATGATAAAACCAAGTAAGAGCAAAACAACTACAACCGGGGCAACAACAAGCAGATAATTATCCATAATCATATAATAATAAAAAGGTTACAAGAACTTAAACAAAATGCTGAATCAATATGATTAATTGTATGGAAAATAAAATCCAATAGCAAATTAAAGTTGCAGAAAATACAAACTAAATTTTCCATGCCACCTCGGCAACCCGGCACCTGTCCCCTGTCCCCTAATCCATAGTCCTGAAATATGTGCCAGGAGCAACGATATTAATCTTGCCTACGGAATAAGAGTGCTTTAAAATTGCAACAATTTGAGTTACCTTGGGAGGATTTAACTTCTCCGCATAATATGTCAGATGTTTTGAAACCTTATCATCAGAAAATTTGACTTCTATAAGTTCTTCCAGTACTCCCTCTTTAAGAATTACAAAGTCAACTTCCCGACCTTCCTTATCCCTTATATACCTCAGCTCATACCTGTATCCATCCCTGTCTTCCAGGAAATGAATCTTTTTCAGAAGATGAGTGGCAACAAGATTCTCAAAAACAGCCCCCTCATCACCTATAACATCGCCATTATCGTAAAAAAACACCTTGGGTGGTTTTATTACTGCCCGGGGCAGATTTTGAGTATAGGGGCGAACCGCAAAGACAAGATACATTCTTTCCAGAATATCTAACCAGCTGCCAGCAGTCTTGGGAGACACTTGAATTTCACCGGCAATATTTGCCATGACAACCAGAGATCCCACCCGGGTCATAAGCTGCCTGATGAATAAATCAAGCAGGGAAATATGACGAACAGACTCAAGATCCCTGATATCCTCTTTGACAATTCTGTCAAATCTTTCCCTTCGCCAACGCCTTGCCGCACGAGCATCACCGTCAAGAAAAGGTTCTGGAAACCCACCAACCGTCATCAATCGCTCAAAAACTTCCGCCTCGCTCATCTTTTTGGGGTACTCATCAAATCCAAAAGGATGAAGCCTCCAATAATGATAACGGCCAACCAGAGAATCTCCGCCCCGCCTGTAAACATCAAGCCTTGCCGAACCGGTTACCAGAAACCGGGCATCCCCCTCATTGGTGTCATAAATACCTTTAATCCAGTTCTTCCAGTGCGGATACTTGTGCAATTCATCAAAGATAACAAGACCATCGTCCACATGCCATTTAGCGGATAAAATCCCCATTCTGTCTTCAGCAAAATCCCAGTTAAAATATCTGCCAGATGAATATGCCCGGTTAAGAATATTTTTAGCAAGGGTTGTCTTGCCGACCTGCCTAGGGCCGCCGATAAAGACCATCTTCTTTTTTAAATCCTTGAGGATTTCTTCATATAAATATCGCATATGGCTATTCTAACCTCTATTCCAAAACATTCAAGGCTATTTTGAAGTAGAGGTTAAAATAGCCAGCCAACCCGGTATCGAGAGCCTAAATCTTTTCCAACTCTTTCAGCTTAGATAAAATTTCCCTGGCTTCACCGCGAAGTTTCCCGCATAGTTTTTCATCTTCAGCACTCAGTTCAAGACCTCGTTTTGCCTGCTTTATCCTGCCCCGGTAGAGTGCATTTTTCGCCAGATAGAACCTGGATTCCCCATGCAATTCCTGTCTGGATTTGACCCTTGCCAGCTCATGCCAGAGCCGGGCATACTCCGGCATAATGCGGGAAACCTGAAGGAAAAGTTTTTCAGCCTCGTCATACTGCCCCTGTTTTACCCTGACTCGCGCCAGCTCAAATAGAGCGTAAAGATCAGTCTGATTCCGTTTCACCACCTTCTCAAGCAACCTTGCAGCTTCCTGAATATCTCCTGCGTTCATAAGTAATACGGCAAGATCAACATATAAAATATCCTCCTCGGGATAATGGCCAATCACTTCTCTCAAGAGTTCTTCCGAGCGAACAAAATCATGCTCTGCACGGGCCAGTAAAGACAGGCCGAATGTGGCCATAATTTTCTTTTCCTCCTCCCCGCCCCCGCTCAAGACATTAACACAATGAATACGCATCTGTTCATGATCCATAGCCTCAACCATAATCCGGTACCTGAAACGAAGAAAACTAAAATTATCAACCCTGACCTGTGGTGGAGAGGAATACTGTTTTTCTTCTTTTTGCTTATAGGTCTCCAACAGAGACTGGATATAATCAATCCTGAACTCAGGATTGGGATGGGTCAGCAGATACTGGGGCAACTGTTCGGTGCGGAAACGACTTATTCTCCGCATGGTTCGCAGCATACTTTCCATTGCTGCCGGATCCCGCCCCATTGCCCGCATCCATTTAAAGGCAAGACGATCGGCCTCTTCTTCGTCTTCGCGGCTGTAATGGAGAGTCACAGCCTGACCGGCAGCCATGGAACCAATCAGCAGCTCAGGCATGCCCAACGCCAAAGCGGCAAGGCCAAGCCCCAAGGATATGGCACTAACTTTCCCCCCTTTATCAATCCGCCGGGAAATATGGCGGGCAACCACATGGGCAATTTCATGGGCCAAAACTCCTACCAGTTCATTCTCATTCTTCATGGCCAGAACCAGGCCGGAATAAAAGAAAATCAAACCGCCAGGGGCAGCAAAGGCATTGAACTGGTCGCTTTTCACCACAAAAAATTGATAATCAAAAAACTGAGGCCCGGCCACAGCAAGTACTTCATCACCAAGTTCATTGATATATTGACTTAAATCCGGAGAATCGAGAAGATCAAATCCAGCCCGGACAGAGAAAAGCAGTTTTTCACTTATCAGCCTCTCCTCCCCAATGGTCATGCTCAGGGCATGGACAGGAAGACAAAGCTGT
>CAZEMY010000217.1:0-3916 GCA_964513405.1 uncultured Desulfobulbaceae bacterium | reverse complement strand
TATAAGGAAGAGTGCCAATAAAAAAAAGTTCCATACCGGTTCTCCGTGGTAAGTAATCAGCAGAAACTTTAAAGACACCGTAAGGAGGAATCATACTAAACACGAGGCATAAAGAAAAAGCAAATGTTTTACTTATTTTCAACAATTACTCTTAAAATACAGCAGTTCTTATAAAATGCAAGCTAAATAACAACTTTTCCATGTTTTTTTTTCGTTGTCTAAAAACAACAAACACAGTAAAGGTGATCATTATCGACAAAGTAGAGTAAAATAGCAACTAATGAGGGAGATATCATGTGTGTTGAGATAAGAAAAAGATGCCAGTGCGGAAAACAAACCGTTCAGTTTCATATGAGAGATAATATTTTGAGCCAGGAAGTCATTGCGGATTTGCACTGCCCTGAGTGTTCCGGCGAGATTGAGCTTAACTATGAAACCATGCTCATGGATAACGGCTGGGTCATTGAATACGATATGGACTTAGCCAGGTTCCTTATAATTTCCAAACTATTGATAGAGCCGGAAAACATCCAGCCGGGATACATTTTTGACAATGGTTACGCCTGCTGGCTGGAGATGTATCCTGGAGAAAAAGATGATATTATCAGCGAGCGGACAAACATCATAAATTTACAAAAAACCGACCAGAAGCTCTACCTGCAGAAAATCAGCAACTGGAACATAAACAGGGTTGAGCAGTTAAAAACCGCCGGCTGGCGTAAAGCTCAAGCGGCATAATAGCTACCAGATAGTAAGAAAACCATTCCCCGCACTTTTCCCGGCAAACTTAATCATTCGTCGCTGTTAAATTTGCCGATTCCGAAAATCAGTAACAGATTTCCCTGAAGAGGTCTGCGTTCAAACGATCTTTGCTGACTCGTTCTGCCCCCCCCAAAAAAAAAATATTACCTTGACTGTCTTTTTTCCCTGTGGCTTAATTTTAATATGAGATGGTTATATCGGAGAATCCGAACTTCGGTGAATAAAGTGGTTCTACCTCAAAATTGAAAACTGGAAAAGCAAAAAGGATCGTGGTTATGGGAAAGAGATTGAGAATTCAGGTAAAATACAGCCTGGTTTTTATCATTACATTAGCTTTGATGGCAGGTGCCTTTACTACAGGTCTTATAATGTTGCGTGAGCAGGTTTTAAGAAACGAAGCCAAGGCTGTTGCCGAGCAGGTCATTGCATTTAGGGCATGGGTGGCTGGGACAGGCATGGTGTGGGTGAACAAGCTCTCTCCTGAATTTCCCGATTATCTTGCCAGCCGGGACAATTTTCATGGCGATACTTTTTACGGCAAGAACCCTGCTCTTGCCACAAGAGAACTCTCTGTTGTCGCCAACAAAATATCTCAACGAGCTACATTTCTGGTAACAAGTGATGATTATCGTCAACCGGCAAACAAACCAGATGACTTTGAACTGGAAGCAATTGCAGCATTTAAAAACAATAGTGACCTGGAACTTTTTGATACTTTCCAGAAAGATAAATATAGGTATGCCAAGCCAATTGTTGTTAAACAGTCCTGCCTGAAATGTCACGGAAACCCTGAAGATGCCCCACCAGAAGTAATAGAAAAGTATGGCAGCGAAAGATCCTTTGGTTACAAAGTTGGAGACATCAGGGGAATAATAAGCGTAAAGTTACCTTCAATCGGCTGGCAGGAACTATTGCCGGTCGTGTCTAATCCCATTGTTATCGGCCTGGTAATCCTTGCATTTGTGCTTAACTTTCTCTTCACCCAGCTTGTCATCATCAAACGCTTAATCCGTCTGACCAATGATGCCACAGCCATTGCCAAGGGTAAACTATCAACATCTTTACAATATACGAATCCCACAGGATCAAAAGATGAGATTGATCATGCCTATCACGCAATTAATCTCCTCAAAAAAAGTCTTAATATTATTTTGAAAAGATCAAAGCAAAAATAAATGTAAACAATTTTTTTATAAATTCAGACAAGATCGTTATGCTTCCTCAGGTAACCGCGGAGTTGGTCATAGCTAAGCCTTAACTGCTCTGCGGTTTTCCTGCGGTTAAATTGATTTTTCTTTAAAGCCTCTGAGAGAATCCTTTTTTCTTCAGCATTAATATGCTCCTTAAAATCAGCTGGTATTTGCAGGGCAGTTTCTATTTCTTTATTTTTCCTATCTCCATCCAAAGCACCAGCCTTTACCTCCGCTGGGCGAAATGGCGAATCAAAAGGATCAATGATTATCTGTCCAATCTGTTTCCCCGCCGGACTGAGACAAACCGCCCTCTCCACCACATTTTTCAATTCCCGGACATTGCCAGGCCATAAATATTCCAACAATTGACTCCTGGCGTATCCAGTAAAGCCGGGAAAATAATCCCGTTTTAGCTCGCCGGTCATCAAAACCCCAAAATGTTCTGCCAAGAGAAAAATATCCTCACTGCGGATCCGCAGTGGCGGTATGGTAATCACATCAAAAGCCAACCTGTCCAACAGGTCGGCACGAAACTTCCCAGCCCGCACCATAGAAGGAAGATCCTGGTTTGCAGCCCCGGTAACTCTTGATTTGCAGACCATAACCGCACTCCCCCCTACCCGCTCAAACTCTCCATACTCAATGACCCTTAGCAATTTTTCCTGAAGACGCATTGACATGGAACCGATCTCATCAAGAAATATGGTCCCTTTGCCTGCCCGCTCAAAACGACCGACATGGCGGCGGGCTGCCCCGGTAAAGGCACCAGCCTCATGACCAAAAAGCTCAGACTCAAGTAACGACTCGGCAAGGGTTGCACAGTTAATTTTCAGGAAGGGTTCCTGCCAGCGACTGGAAAGATAATGAAGACGGTCGGCAATCAACTCCTTGCCAGTTCCCCTCTCACCAACCACCAACACCGGTCTGGAAAGATCAGCCACCCGGGCAACCTGTTCAAGAATATCTGAAAAAGCAGGGGATTGACCAATAACAACAGAGGGGGAAGTATTAATATCCATTGGGACAAATTACCATAAATGCGAGAAAAACACCACAAAATGGTACTAAACAACACAACCAAAATAAGATTATTCCTGAAAAAACATTATTTATTCGATAGTTAACCATGTTTTATAAAGTGGCACAGTTAATGAAAGATACAGGGTGAATGCTCAAAAGACCGGGCAAATAATACTTATCCAATCTCAAATAAACTATATGGAGGCAATAACATGGGTATTTTCTCAAGATTCAACGATATCATTCAGTCCAACATAAATTCTCTTCTTGACCGGGCCGAAAATCCCGAAAAAATCATCCGTCTTGTTATCCAGGAAATGGAGGACACTCTGGTTGAAGTGCGAACCAATGCTGCCAGAACCATTGCTGACCAGAAAACCATGAGCCGGCGATTAGACAGGTTACGGACTGAACTTATAGAGTGGGAAAAGCGGGCGGAACTGGCAATCAGCAAAGACCGTGATGACCTGGCAAGAACCGCCCTGACGGAAAAATCAGCCATTGGCCAGGTCATAGAAAAACTCGAAGATGATACTGTTTACATTGAAGAGCAGAGAGTACGCTTAGATGAAGATATAGTGAAACTGCAGGCCAAATTGGCTGAAGCAAAAGCCCGACAGAAAACATTGCTTATGCGGGGTGTAACCGCTGACAGCCGGCTCAAGACCAATGATAAACTGAGCGACAACCGTATAGGTGAAGCCATGACCAACTTTGAATACCTTGAGAGGAAAATGGATATGATGGAAGGAAAAGCTGAATCATGGGATATGGGACAAGCCCGTCCTGTTGGCGAAGAATTCACCGAGCTTGGCACAGATGAGAGCGTAGAACAGGAACTGGCAGATCTTAAAAAACGGATGAAACAGAAAAACCAGCCACTTGCTTAAGCAAAGGAAATGGAGATAGATAATGGAAATAATACTTATGACCATACTGAC
>CAZEMY010000216.1:0-3919 GCA_964513405.1 uncultured Desulfobulbaceae bacterium | reverse complement strand
GCAACCTCTCCATTGACAACAACATGGCGGAGAACAGTATTCGCCCCTTTGTGGTAGGGAGAAAAAACTGGCTGTTTTCTGGTACGCCGTAAGGAGCCGAGGCCAGTGTACTACTGTAGAAGACTATGAGGCCCTGCTGCCATGGAATGTTTCCAAAAGCCTGACCTCGCTGGTCTTGGCGACATGTGCTTAATGTGGCGCTTACAGCGGAAACATGTTTTTTAAGACTTTTGAAATTTTCATTAAGCAGGTAAAGTAATCCGAAATATTGAACAATTACACCGTCAAGTGCACTGTTGACGATACTGTTAAGTAAAGAAATAAGTGCTGGTATTTCCGCCTCTAGCAGAATTATATTTAATGTGAGAAAAACCTTACAGTTATTTTTCTTTTTACTCATTTATTATTAGCAAGGATCACTCGCAACCATGTCTATCCACAATCCCAATATGTCTAATTATCGCATGACCGTTTTCTATGATGGACGAAATTATCTGGGGTGGCAGCGGCATGGAGATAAACCGACTGTTCAACACGCTCTTGAGCAAGCGGTGGAACAGCTCTTTAATATCCGCTCAGCAGTAAGAGGTTCGGGACGCACTGATCGCGGTGCACACGCAAATGGACAGGTGGCCAGTGTTGAACTTCCCGCGGGCTTGCAGGTGGATGAATTAAAAGAGCAATTAAACAATGTACTTGCTGAGACTGTGCGTGTGGTGGATATGAGCAATGTACCATCCGACTTTAATGCCTGTGACAGTGCAATCGGTAAACTCTATCGCTATGTAATCTGGAATAATAAAAAGCTACCTGCAGAATATGATGGACGGGTTTGGCATGTGAAAAGTAACCTTGACATCGAGGCAATGATCGATGCATGTTCTATTTTTGAAGGTGAACATGATTTCGCTTCATTTGCCACACGTCCAAACTTTAAACAAAAGGTGACCAGTCGGGTTGTGACTCAGGCTGTAATGAGTCACAATTTACCTCTTATAACATTTGATATCTGTGCAGACGGATTTCTCTATAAGATGGTGCGCAATATTGTTCGGTCTATCGTAAAGGTTGGAGAAGGGCGATACACATGTGATGATCTCCACCGTATCCTAGAGGCGAAAGATCGCAAAGCAGCCCCGGGAACGGCTCCGGCATCAGGGCTTTATCTGGAGAAAGTCTATTATTCAACAGATGAAATGATCGAAGAAACCAGAGGAGTTGTTTGACGAATGAGTCAATTTGAACATCAGCGTCACAAACCCGGTTCCGGTCTGACCAGACCGAGGAAGATAATTGTTGCCTGTGCGCCAATGAGAAGTAATGTGAACATCTCAAGTATAGTGCGTACGGGAAGTGTCTGCGCACTAGAACGCCTTATTTTAACAGGTAATGTAAGTCTTATCAAAAAGATTGCCCGCGATGGTGAGTCAGAGTTGGACATTTCAACGCACCGGACGCTGATACCTGTGCTGAAAAGGTTAAAAAAAGACGGTTACAGGTTGGTAGGTCTTGAACAGGCAACGAATTCTGAAAGCATGCATCACTATCAATTTTCGCGATGTACTGCTCTTGTTATCGGCAACGAGCGAACCGGATTGACATCAGACATTCTTGATGTACTTGATAATGTTGTAGAGATACCGGTATATGGTCTTCCCCACAGTTTCAATGTTGCTACGGCCACCAGTATAGCACTTTACGAGTATTGCCGTCAGTTTCCTCAAGGGTGAAATATGTATGCAATAAGGGGGGACAATCGGGGAGAGACCTATATGCAATTACTACATTTACTTGCTTGAAGATTGCGAAAACAATATGGTGATATGTTAGTAAAATCAAAAAGTTATACTCTGTACGGGAATCACTGCATAAGTTTTGACTGGTTTTCCGGCAATTAAAAGTTTTTTTTGAATATCGAATGTCGAACAGGTTGCCCTGCATTCCCACGCAGAGCGTGGGAACGAGCAATTTTAAATCTAAAAACCTTGAGCTCTTAACTATACTGGTATATTGTTTACATGCAACATCATATTGATATCTATTAAGCACCGGAGGAAACGCTTATGCCACGATATACCATTGATATTTCAGGAAAAGTCCTTAGAGACCTTGATTGTTTTGCAAAAAAACATCACATTTCCCGTGCAGAGGCAGCTAAACGCGCCTTCGCTATTCTGGCTATTGCCGGTGAAGAGAGAGAAAAAGGCAATGAGTTAGGGATTGTCAAGATTGGCAGGAAAGACGAGGAAACAAAATTAGTTGCTCGTATAGCTGGAGTATAAATTAATGACTGAAAACAAGGATGTAACTAAAGACGAAGACAGAGTTGCAAATTACAACCTTGACGCATATTATGGAGATAACGGCGGTTTAGGTGAGGGTGACCGCTTCAAGTTTGCAAAGCAAATTCTTTTCTTTCTTTTTATACTCGTTATTTTTGTGTTTTCCTCTATCTATTACTTGGTTAACTACGGTTCTGGTGATGAAGAAGTTTTATCTATTGTCAGTACTATTCTCGACATAACAAAAACAGTCGTACCGTCAACGGTGACTTTAGTTCTTGGATTTTATTTTGGCCAAAAAAACCCATAAGCTAACAAGAAATCCAGTGGGTTTGCCACCTCAGATGGTTCTCGAAGCTCATTGCTGTTAATTTACTTGACATAGACCTAAAGAAAAATCATACCTTATATAAGACAACAGCTCGAATCCGCTCAAGATAACTGCTCAGTTCACCCTGCCATGATTCCTCAAGCTCCTTGACGGTAACTCCCTGTTCAAGCCCTTTGCGGATTTTCTGATCACCGATAATCATGTCCATAGGGAGTTTGTCAAACTCATACTCGTATGGAGGTTCTTTATAGGCAAACTCATCCGGGTAAAGCCGCATTATTACCTGCAACAGGGCAAGGCTTGTTCTGTAGGGGCGGAATTTATCCGCATCGGTGACATGAAGTTGAAATCCCCGACAAAATCTGGTCGCCCATTTTCCGGAAGTCGGTTCAAATTCAAGGGGTCGTAACAGGCAACCTGCCAGTTCAGCCTCCCCAAGTTCACTCATAATTTCCCGAAAATCCCAGAACGGGGCACCAAACAACTCAAAAGGCATGGTTGTCCCCCGCCCCTCGGAGATGTTTGTCCCTTCCCAGATTACCTGACCCGGATAAACCAGAGCCGTCTCGAACGAGGGCATATTAGGCGAAGGGAAAACCCAGGGTAGACCGGTTTCCTTAAATAACATCTGCCCCTGCCATCCCTTAACAGGAACAACCGACAACTCAGCGTTAATATCCATCTCCCGGTTACAGAGAAGAGCCATTTCCCCGACGGTCAGTCCATGCCGCATCGGCACCGGCCAGAGACCGACAAATGAAGCCATTTCCATATTGAGCAGATTCCCCTCAACAGCTCCGCCAAGGGGATTGGGACGATCAAGAACTATAACCTCAGTACCCGTCTCAGCCGCAACTTGCAGACAATAAACAACTGTCCAGATAAAAGTGTAAACCCTGGTTCCCACATCGACAAGATCAATAAGAAGAATATCAATATCTCCAAACCACCGCTGGTAAGGTTTTCTCGTTTCCCCATATAGTGAATAAACCGGCAGACCACTGACTAAATCCAGGCAGTGATCGGACTCAATCATATTATCCTGCCTGGCACTGAAAAAGCCATGCTGGGGAGAAAACAGAGCCGATAGCTGACCGGGAAAGCGGCTGATAAGCAAATCCCGCCCATGACGGAGGCGGGAATCGGTAGAGGCCTGGTTACAGAGCAACCCCAACCGTTTCCCCTTAAGCTGCGGGGGAGGATCTTCAAGCAGAGATTCAAGACCTGTTCTTATTCTTTTATTTTTCCCGAATGTTATCATTGTGACAATATAGAGTTTATTACCAAACTTCTGTCATTAAAGCAT
>CAZEMY010000215.1:0-3974 GCA_964513405.1 uncultured Desulfobulbaceae bacterium | reverse complement strand
ATGATGATAAGCTGCTGATTTGTTGATTTAAAAGCGAATGTCGAATGTTGAATGTCGAACAAAGAATGCTGAAGTAGATACCGTAGACTTCGATTGTGGACACCAATGCTGTAGTTCTGGTGTCACCGCTCTGCGGTGGCACCTCCCTCTTTTTTCTCGTTCCCACACTTCTGCGGGGGAACGAGGCTGAGTTTCATTTATGGCGGCTCTCATGCTTAGAAGTCTTCTAAATTCGACATTCGTTATTCGATATTCGACATTCAATTTACATTGCTAAATCAACCCATAACATGCTTGCTAGATTTGTCACTTTAGTGTATTGCACCCACTGCTAAGATACAATCTGCAATGTTTCCGTTTTCTGCTACCTGTACGCCATCCCAAATAACGGAGCGGCGGAGGACAGATCCGTCCCCGACCCGAACACCATCACCAAGACAGCCCCAATCCAAAAGTTTTACTCCCCTGCCAATATGAACATTTTTACCTATCAGCCAGTTACCCTTGCGGGCAGATTTATGCTTGAAAAGCATATCACTCGCCGAGGTTAGCAGTTCCCGGTGCAGGCCGAGGTAATCTTCAGGGGTGCCAATGTCCCGCCAGAGTGCCATATCAACTCGCTCAAACCCCACATCTCCACTCTCAGCCAACTGTTCGTAGAGGTCAATAATATGAAAAAAGCCACGCTTGGGAATCTGCCTGATTATTTCCGGACTAACCACATGAATACCGGTGAAGGCCAGATTTTCCTTTCTCTGTCCTTTTCGTTTTTCAGAGCGAAAAGAAACAACCCTGTCTCCAGCCACGACAACCGAATTAAAGCGGGGATAATCGTGCATGGCTAAGGTAACCTGGTTTGCAGAGCGAATATGAGCATCATATAGACGGTTCAAATCAATATTATGGACAATATCCCCGTTCATGACCAGCACAGGTTTATTATTATCAAGAGACTGCAAAGCAAGACGGAGACTGCCGCCGGTACCACGAATCTCTGGCTCCCTCTGGACAGTTACCTGCGGATAGCTATCAACTGCCGCATAAATCTGCCGGGCAAGATGATGACTGTTAACCACAATTTTAGCACACCCTGCCTTAACCAGCATATCGAGAAGATGGTGAATAAGAGGACGGTTAAGTACCGGAAATAAAGGTTTGGGACGAATGTTTGAGTATGGTCGGAGTCGGGTGCCGAATCCGGCAGCAAGGAGTATGGCCTGCATGGTATATTTGAAGAATGTTTTTTAAAAAGGGCAAAGGAAAATGAAAAAATGCAACAGAAGTTAAAACACTTGCCTTTCAGGTCATTGATGGGATACATTGCCATTTTCTGGACATCCCGTCCATAAAAAACAATCAATAAAAGATAAAACAAAAACAAAAGATAAAAGATAAAAAATGATTACTCTGCTTGACTATGGTGCCGGCAATGTCCGCTCTGTGATAAACGCCCTGGAAAAACTTGGTGCAACCGTGAAAACCGTAAGCACCGGAGAAGATATTGACAGGGCTGAGCAATTAGTTTTCCCCGGGGTGGGGAATTTCGGGGCAATGATGAAAATCCTCCATGAACGGCAATTAGTTGGCCCACTCATCAAGTACCTACAGGCTGACCGGCCGTTTCTTGGAATCTGTGTTGCCTTGCAGGCTCTGTTTGAAGAGAGCGATGAGGCACCTGGTATAGCAGGCCTTGGTCTTGTAAAGGGCAGGGTTAAAAGATTTCCAGTGGGACTATCTGTTCCCCATATTGGTTGGAACGGTTACAAGGCTCAGCAACCCTCTCGTATTTTTTCAGGCTTGGCTGGTGATGAAAAATTATATTTTGTCCACTCTTACTTTGTCCAGTGCGAAGAGAAAGAGGTTATCCTGACCAGTACCGATTATGGTTGCGAATTTACCAGCTCCATCCAGAAAGGAAATATCATTGCGACTCAATTCCATCCTGAAAAAAGTGGTGCGGTTGGTCTACGGATTTTAAAAAATTTTTTGCAATCAGGCAAAGAATATTATTCTGTTCGCCAAGGGAAAAAACTTGATTCCCCGCTGGATGCCATAACAACAAGAACACCAGAAAGCTGTCCTGAAACCACAATCCTTGCCAAGCGGATCATAGCCTGCCTCGATGTTCGGGCAAATGATCAGGGCGACCTTGTGGTTACCAAGGGAGATCAGTACGATGTTCGGGAGCAGGGTACAGTACGAAATATGGGTAAGCCTGTCCAACTCGCAGAAGAATATTACCAGCAGGGAGCTGACGAAATAACCTTCCTGAATATCACAGGGTTCAGAGATTTTCCCCTTGCAGATATGCCAATGATTAAAGTCCTGCAAGAGACCTCGAAAAATGTCTTTGTCCCCCTCACCATAGGTGGAGGAATTCGGGATTTTACCGACTGTAATGGTAAACACTATAGTGCGTTGCAAGTGGCGGCGGAATATTTCCGCTCCGGTGCAGATAAAATATCCATTGGCTCAGATGCCGTCCTGATCGCGGAAGATGTTTTAAAAACAGGAACGGCCGCTGGTACAAGTTCCATTGAACAAATTGCCAGGGTCTACGGTAATCAGGCCGTGGTGATATCCATAGATCCCAGGCGGGTCTATGTCTCATCCCCGGATGAGGTTCAGCATCATGTTATAAAAACAGAGATACCGGGACCACAGGGCGAGGAGTATTGTTGGTACCAGTGTACAATAAAAGGAGGAAGGGAGGGGCGGGACCTGGATGCGGTTACTCTGGCAAAAATATGTGAACAGCTCGGTGCCGGGGAAATTCTTCTCAACTGTATTGACAGGGACGGAACCAACTCAGGCTTTGATATAGAGCTTATTAATGCGGTCCGCAATGGGGTGTCTGTTCCGGTTATTGCTTCGTCAGGAGCAGGTTCAAACGAACATTTCCTGGAGGTGTTTACCGCAACCAGGGCAGAGGCTGCATTGGCTGCCGGTATATTCCACCGTCGTGAAATTCCGGTTGGGGAGGTTAAAGATTTTCTTGCCGGTATTGTTGAAATAAGGAAGGGGGATTAGATAACTAAGGGCTCGGCAAGAAATAACTTGGACTTATTTTTTTGTAATCAATTGGGGTAAAGGGTGTAATTCCAAGAAGGATTGATTTCGTGGCGTTTTATGTTCAACCTCTTCAAGTCATCCTTCGACGCCTTAATATTTTTTTCATATTTTTTGTCAACCAGCATTGCGTCCACCTGAAGTCCAGTCGTCGTTTTGGTGCTCTTAGTATACTTTAAAACAGTTTCATAATCTCTTAATGGTGCCGCCTGCCAATTTTTTGTGATTTCGCTAAACAGTCTGTGTTCTATCAAATTCCATTTCGAGGCTCCGGGAGGATAATGACAGACGGTGACCTCTAACCCATGCTTATTGCACAGTAACTCCTGAATCATAACTTTCCACATGTGGGGTCTGTGTCCGTTACTACCTCCGCCATCAGCCTCAATTAATAGTTTCCTTGTGTTGTGGTATGTCTTAGATCCTTGATGAATCCACCATCTCTCTATAGATTCAACCGCAAATTCGGGGGTGTCGCTTGAGCTAAAGCCTTTCCCTTCTTTAACAAACATCCCTATCGATACAAATCCTTTGTTTTTTTGTTCGTCATAAACTCCATATAATGCGGCTTTCCCCTTGGCGTATGTCAAAAAGTCATGATCATTTGTTAAATCAGCCTCTCGCTTGTATCTGGTTCCAGGATTTTTAAAATTTCCTACGGGCTCCTTCTTTTTCGTATCTACACTAATGGATGGATTGGTCAATTCATTGAAGTGACGACGTATTTCCTGGATGTACTCAAACTGTTGATTGCGTTGTTCTCTTTTTTCTTTTGTAAGTACCTTGCCGCCATTTGCAATGTTTTTCAGATTTGTTTTTAATGAAAAACCAAGACTTTTTAAAATTTTGCCCACTGTGGTTTTGCTGACTTTGATGTCAAGAACAGCAAGTTCGTCGGCTATTTT
>CAZEMY010000214.1:0-3980 GCA_964513405.1 uncultured Desulfobulbaceae bacterium | reverse complement strand
ATTTAACCGTAAAATTTGATGACAATATATACATTATTGAATTCAAGGTTGATGGCAAGGGGGACGGGTTAAAGCAGATAAAAGAAAAAAAATATCAGCAGAAATATCTTGATGAGGGAAAGAATATATATCTGGTCGGCATAGATTTCAGTTCGGAAGAAAAAAACCTGAGCCACTTTGCCTATGAACAATCCCCCTCTGCCTCTCATCAAGACCGCTGACCACCGCCGACACAAAACTGATCATCCCAATTGCCACCCCATGATTAAGCCCCCTCCCAGTCTATGCTCCAAACCGCCCTCCTTCGCAGGGAAAAATTAACATAAATTTAACAAGTACTTAATACAAACCAAATTAAATATGTGTAGATTCACGACTTGTTGTAAAGAGGGCGTTGTGCCGTGCTGATTAAGCTTACCAAGCAACTAAAAGTTAAGGGAGGGAAAGCTATATTTAATTTAAGACCAATACCTTTACAATTATTCAAGATAATTAATCTTGAATGTGACAAGTAGAAACTATAAAATCGTTTAATGAGGATTATCAAGATGTATATTTCTGGAAAAATAAAATTGGTGCTGTTTACCCTATTGATTGCATTTACTTCTATGATTATTGGTTGCTCTCCGGGAGAAGAGAACACGGAGCAGGTGGTTATCCCTTACAATTCTCCATCTGAGTGGGCTAACTGGAAAGCTGTACACAAAGCATTTGAGGAGAAAACAGGAATAAGAGTACCGCCAGACAACAAAAACAGTGGTCAAACAGTCTCTGCCCTGATGGCTGAAAAAGCAAACCCACAGGCAGACACGGCTTACTATGGAATAACTTTTGGTGTTAAAGCATCAGATATGGGGATACTGGAGAGCTTTAAACCTCAGCATGCTGATAAGATTCCATCTGAGCTGCATTGCCCGGATTGGAAATGGTTTACTATTCACATGGGAACGGTGGCTTTTCTGGTAAATAAAGATGCTTTAGGTGATGTCCCTGTGCCTCGCTCCTGGCAGGATCTTTTAAAACCTGAATACAAAGGAATGGTGGCATTTTTAGATCCTACCTCTGCTTTCACCGGCTATGCCACTACTGTGGCAGCTAACCTGGCCATGGGTGGAAGTTTAGACAACTGGGATAAAGGATTTGAATACTTGAAAAAATTACATGCTAACGGTACCCACTACCCCAAGCAAACTTCTTACGCCTTAGTGGTTAAAGGCGAGATACCTATTTTGATTTGTTATGACTTTAATGGATATAGAATGAAGCATGACGATGATGCCAATGTTGAGGTTGTTATACCTGAGGAAGGTTCTATTGTTGTCCCTTATGTGATATCTCTCGTCAAAAATGGTCCTAATCCGGAAAACGCCAAACTTTTCCTAGATTTTACCATGTCAGATGCTGGTCAGTCTGCTTTTGCTGATGGATTTGTTCGTCCGATTAGAGATGGGGTAATGAAACCAGAAACAGCGGCCAAGTTTTTACCCGCCAGCGATTATGAACGGGCAAGTCCAATTGATTATGCCAAGATGGCTGCCGTCCAGGAAGCTTTTGCTGATAGATGGTTAAGGGATGTCATAGCCAATTAGAATCCTACCTTAAAAAATGGTCATGCCTGCGAAATAGTGGCATGACCATTTTAACTGTCCTGTGAGCTTTGCCCGAGAACAGGTGTTTCGGACAAGCCCATATGGATTTTAACCTGTCAATGGACTCTTATTATCCGCTGCGTTTATCTCCCCATGCTCCCCATGGGGCAGGTACTCGCTATTGACCTCATCAATGACGGGTACCTCTCCCCCCTGCCCCGTGCGGAACATCTTCCTGCATATTTTTGTTATTATATACTTCTTTGTGCTGCGGATAAATTTATATAAAAACATTTCTGAGATTAGTGCGGAGATTACCTGCACGGGGCAACAAGGCAACAAGGCAACAAGGCAATTAACAATATAAGTGTGAGGAAAACAAAAAATGATTAATAACCATGCCCTGACACCCAGGTTATCAAAAATTTTTGGGGCGGGACTGCTGCTACCGGCATCCATCGTAATGGTGGCCTTTTTTCTTATTCCTTTATTAATGCTGGGAGTACAAAGTTTCACTGGTCCGTCCGGTTTTTCGTTAGAGCATTACATAGAAATTATTGTTCATCCACTGTATCGAAGTAGCCTCTGGAACAGTATTTGGTTATCTCTGACAACTGCCCTTGCCAGTTTGATTATATGTGTTCCGATTGCTTTTTATCTATCGGAACCAGAGAAAGATGTTTCTTTTAAGGTTTGGCTGCGTGCCGGTTTTTTGTTTCCTTTATCATTTCCAGGGATTGTCGTCGGCTTTATGATTATTCTTCTGTTTGGCCGTACTGGACTTTTCCCTGACCTAACCAGGCTTATTACAGGTGAAACACATTTGGCGATTGCTTTTCAGTTAAGTGGTCTTTTTCTTGCCTACATGTACTTTGAAATTCCCCGCACCACAGCAATATTAGAAGGTGGAGTTGGCCAACTTGATCCCAAACTGGAGGAAGCGGCGAGATCTTTAGGTGCCGGTGCCTGGTTCACTTTTTACAAGGTGACCTTACCCCGCCTGTATCCCGCTCTTTTGTCTGCCGGAACTCTTTGCTTTGCCACTGCAATGGGAGCATTCGGAACAGCTTTGACCCTTGCCAGAGATTTTAGTGTTTTGCCAATTACAATGTACACTCAATATACCCTGTTTTTTAATATTGGCTTAGCCAGTGCCATGGCAATTGTACTCGCCATGTTTACCCTGATGGCACTATATGTGTTCCAGACATTATTATTAAATGAAAAGGGAGGTCATTAATTGGGAGCTCATAAGCCAATTGTTAATTTAGGTAAAATATTAGCCATATCAGCTATTATATTCCTATATTTACCAATAATCATTTCTTTTCTGGTATCTTTTTCTCCTGCCTGGCACCATGGACTGTTTAGTGGCTTTACTTTTAAGTGGTATGTTTTTGTAATTGAAAATTTTAGTTCTACAATTGCACTGAGTATGCTTATTGCCATCTGTTGCGTTGCAATCAACTTGTGTATAGGAACTTTAACCGGCTATGCTCTGGCTCATTATCATTTTCCAGGGAAAAAAATTCTGGAAGGAACATTAATGCTCCCCCTTGCAGTACCAGGAATTGCTGTAGCCCTTGCTCTTATTCAAACTTATCCATTAATTAGAGGTGAGTGGTACTTTATTTTGATAGGTCATGTCATATTTACCCTTCCTTTTATGATTAGCTCCATGCTGACGGGTATGCGTTCAATGAATCTGGTGCACTTGGAAGAGGCGGCAACTTCCTTGGGAGCTAACTGGTGGTTTCGTTTTACCAGGGTTGTCCTGCCTAATGTATGGCGTTCTCTAATGAATGGTGCGCTTATTGTCTTCACCCTGTCAGTGGGAGAGTTTAATATGACATTTTTTCTACACACACCACTTAATATGACCTTACCTGTAGGATTGTTTGAATCATACGCTTCGCTTCGTTTGGAAATTGCCAGTGCCTATACAGTGGTCTTCTTTTTGACAATTATCCCTGCCCTTGTGGCAATACAGTATCTGGGTGAGAAAGGTCGCAGTGCAATGGTGAGGTAAATAGTGTTATGCCATTATTTTTGAAATTCATACATAGGAGCCTGTCCGAGAATGCTGGAATTAAAAAAAATAAATAAAGTTTTTGGCGGTAAAACAGTAGCCTTGAAAGAATTGAATTTATCTGTGCCAAAGGGTGAGATCTTTGGTTTGTTAGGTCCTTCCGGTTGTGGAAAAACTACTGCTCTGCGGATAATTACCGGCATAGAAACGCCCACCCATGGACAGGTAATTCTGGATGGTATAGATATTACCGGATTGTCGCCGGAAAAACGGGACATAGGTTTAGTTTTTCAGGATTATGCCCTTTTCCCACATTTAACTGTATTTCAAAATATTGCTTTTGGATTATTAACTCGCCGAGT
>CAZEMY010000213.1:0-3982 GCA_964513405.1 uncultured Desulfobulbaceae bacterium | reverse complement strand
AAGTATTTTATCACCTGATATTTTTCCTGCGAACCAGCATGGTTGAAAAATAATGTAAATCCTTACCCACTGCCGCTCGGACATCGGTATGGATTTTCTGGTCACTCATACCACATTTCTCAATAAGAACAGCATTTTTGCATAAACCAAACTCATCAAGCATGGCTACTATCCGTTTCATGCTGTGAAACACCTTCATTATAACCACCACATCAGAGTTTTTGAAAATTTCCCGTAAACGGTCATCCTCAAATGCTGCCGGGACAATGGAAACAACATCATCACCGAGACCAATGGGGTATAAAACCTGGGCAGAACTGCCGGACATTGCAGTTATACCGGGAATAATTGATACCTTAACCTCCGGTTCAATTTCCTGTAAAACCGCCAGCAGGTAAAAAGCCGTGGAGTAAAGGGCGGGGTCGCCAAGGGTGGGAAACGCCACGGCATGACCTTTATCAAGGTATGATCGGACACTTTCAGCGGCTTTTTGCCACTCCCGTATAACCTCGGGGTCCTGTTCCTGACCAACATAAATTCTCTTCATGGGAAACCGCAATTCCAACACGGTTTTTCCCGAAACATCAACTTTACCAGCGGCAATCATTACAGCACTACTCGTCCCGCTGCTCTTTGCTTTTGGTGCAAGCCAGACTTTTGTTTGTTCAAGAACATCCACAGCCCGGCAAGTCATCATTTCCGGGTCACCAGGTCCTACCCCCACGAGGTATAAGCGACCTTTCTTCTTACCTGTTGTCATTTTTTTCCTGTTATTATGGTGATTGGATTAAGCATATTATCATCTCCATCCATTTTTTTTCGAGTTACAGAAACAGTTTTTATCTCCACGCCAAGTCCAAGTTTTTTCATGACCTGCGGAGCTTCCTCAGCGGTTTTTTTAAGTACTGCACTGACCACTATTAAACCACTTCGTTTAAGACTGGTTACGCAGTGTTTAATTATTTCTTCAAGTTTGCCGCCGCTGCCCCCGATAAATACCCGATCCGGAGCCGGAAGGGTTTTTAATGCCTGCGGGGCATTACCTTTAACAAGTTGAATCGTATAACGGTTGTACGCTCTTAAGTTACAGAGAATATTATCCTGTTCTTCCACCTTTTTTTCCACTGTGTATATTTCCAGATCCGGAAATATTCCCGCCGCCTCAAGGGATATTGAACCGGAACCACCACCCACATCCCAGAATACCCCTTGAGGCGGTAATCGCAGGCTGTGAAGAATAACCGCCCTTACCTCGGCCTTGGTTATAAGTCCCCGGGAATGGCTTATTTCAGTCTCCAGGAGACCAAATGTCGGTAATTTGCTAAAAGAATCAGTGCTTTGTTCAAACAACATCATGTTGAGAGGTGAGAATTGCTGTTTAACAGTTTCTGTAAGTGAGCCGCTAAACAACCGTTCATTGGCAAGACCAAGGTTCTCTGCTACCCTTACCCGAATATTTTCTATTCTTATGTGATCTCTACAGGACACAAGGGTTTTATGAATGAGATCAGCTATCTTACCAGGACTGTTATGGTTATCGGTAAAAAGAAGTATCCTTGAGTGGCTGAGAACCTGACCGACAATCCCTTTGTGACTCCTGCCGTGAAGACTCAAAATTTTTAAGTTTTCCCAAGCGACTCCAAATCTGGCACAGGCAAGCTGAACCGCAGAGATAGCCGGGAAAACACGCACCTTTTCTTCTCCAAACCGTGAGACAAGGTTTTTGCCAATGCCAAAAAAAAGAGGGTCACCGGAGGCTAAAATTCCTACGGTACCATGTTTCAGCAACACCTCTACCCTGTCCATCATTGTTGTTACTGGAGTTATTGGTATTTGCTCCACGGTCATGTCGTCAAGCAAGTGCGAGAATCTTTTGCTGCATGCCACTGCCTTGCAGGTATTTATATAGGGAATATGCTCGCAGTTAAGCTGCTCTCCGCTGACTCCAAAGACGAAAATTTCATGTTCCGTTTCAGGAAGTAACTCAGACTCAGACATGCTCAACCACACCATTTTCAGAGGTTACCAGGTAAACTTCCACTTCTAACTGGCTACAATTTGTTGCATACTCTTTTGCTTTTAAACATACAGCCCTGATCAAATCATCCCGACCCGAATCTTTTAGACGCATATATATCTCCCTTGCCGTATTTGCCTTTTTCATCTCATCAGCTGTTTCTTTATCAAGGCCAAGCTGGGAAAGAAAATCAGCTGCCCGGTCAACCTCAAGGGCTCCGTGACGGACATGGGTCTGGGGAATTTGCAGCCCACATTTAAGTATTTTTGCCCACATCCCGGCAAGATGGATTTTTTTTAAACCATGTTTTTTTGCTGAGTTAAGGCTATAGGCAAGGTAATCTCCCATCATTACCCCGGCCTCCTCGGCAAGTTTTAACTTTTTTTCAACTGCTGCCTCAGAGGTTCTGCCGGTGGAGAGGATAACCTCATCAAGACCGGCAGCTCGTGCCACTTTCATGGAGGCATCAATGGTATCTGTCCACGCCTTTGCTGATACCGGCCTGACAATACCGGTTGTACCGAGAATGGAAAGGCCACCGATAATACCAAGTCTTTTATTTAGAGTTTTTTCTGCCAGCTTTTCGCCGTCGGTTACACAGATAGATACCCGCAGGCGACAATTACTTTCTTCCGATTCCACCATGGCCTCAAGAACAGCTTCTCTGATCATTTTTTCCGGAACCGGGTTGATAGCCGATTTTCCCACGCCGACAGCCAGTCCCGGTTTCGTCACCCTGCCCACTCCGGGTCCGCCCTCAATGATTACCTGTTCATCTTCATTGCCGGGTTCCTGTTCTTCAACTATGGCGATGATCTCCGCTTTATTGGTCACATCCGGATCATCACCGGCATCCTTAATGGTCGCAGCCATCACCTGAGAATCCTGGTGAGAGCAGAAATGGATAGCAAAGGAGTGACGATCTCCGTTTGGAAAAGGTATTTCAACTTTTCTGGTTTGATTGCCGCTCAGCAAAGCCATAACCGCCGCCTTGGCGACCGCTGCCGCACATGCCCCGGTGGTAAACCCTGATTTAAGTTTTCTTTTTCTTGCAACCAAAAAGCCACCCCCTTTACATATGTTCTCCTTTTACTTGAATTCAAGCTAACCGAAGAAGAGCATTAACAGTGGCAACTGCCACAGGAGTGCCTCCTTTTCGCCCCAGGGAGGTAATAAACGGATAAGGTTTACAATTTAGTATATCCTTTGATTCAACCGCATTAACAAACCCCACCGGAACCCCAATCACAAGTTCCGGGGCAAAGCTGCCCTCATCCATCATTTCCATGGTTTTTAAAAGAGCTGTGGGAGCATTGCCAATGGCAACAATCCCGATATTCATATTTTTTGTTTTTGCCAGTACCATGGCTGCTCTAGAACGGGTTATATTCATCTCTTTTGCCATGGCTGCGGTCTCGGCTTCAGCAATTAGGCAGATTACCCTGCCTCCAAATTTTTCCAGCAACCCTTTGGATATGCCGGCAGCACCCATATTTACATCAATAAGAATATTTTTCCCGGCCCGGATAGCAGACAAACCGGCTTCAATCGCCAGGCGGTGAAAACGGATGTTGTCGGCAAAAGAAAAATCACCGGTGGCGTGGATACAACGACGCACCACGGCAAACTCCTGTTCTGAAAAATCAACCGCTTTCAGCTCAGATTCAATAATCCGGAAACTTTCCGCTTCAATTTCCAGGGGATCTATCTTTTGTATTTGTACATTTATCTTTGTTTTTTCCATTTCCATTTCCATTTCCATTTCCATTTGTCAATTAGCTGCCCGGCATCACTCAAGACCGTTGCCCATTGTTAATTCGCCGCCCTTAGCCCTTCTATGCTTCAACTGTGATCTCTGCAATAAGTTCAGCTTGTTTTAATATCGTTTCGGTTGCCAGAAGTGTTGATTCAACCGCACGATTCACCGCATAATATTGATGATAGGCGGCTAATTTTTTAACCGTT
>CAZEMY010000212.1:0-4025 GCA_964513405.1 uncultured Desulfobulbaceae bacterium | reverse complement strand
GTCATTGGTGGGAAATGTTTTATCAAGCTGGGCCATGACCCCGCCAACCACAGCTTCCTTTTCGATCAGATAAACATAAAGCCCAAGCTCAGTCAGATCAAGAGCCGCCTGAATACCAGCGATACCACCACCAACAACCATTACAGCTCCGGCTTTATGTTTCATTCCTTTTCCCATGACAATCTCCAAATTTTTTTCTTATTTCAACGCCAACCCACCGCTCTGCGGTTGAACCCCAACCATCATTGCTCTGCGTCAAAGAGGTAAAACGAACAGTAAGTTTAAAAATTACACAGAGTGCCTGAGGACACCGTCCCACCGCAGAGCGGTGGGACGAGGAGTGAGCGGCAGGACGAGGAGTATTTTCCCCTGTCACCTAACCCCTGTTACCTGAATCAAGCTGCCGGTTTCCACTCTTTAAGAAAAGCCGGCAGATGTCCTGCCTCCCGCGGTCCTATAATTATCGTCCAGTCGGGCAGCTCTTCCTCAAGCTCACCCTTGATAGTAGCAAGATATCCAGGAATAATAATAGTCCGGTGTTTGACCTTATCTTCGATGCCGCTTTTCTTGACAAACTGACCGATCAGGTCAGCACCAAATTTACCGGCTGCCCAGGCGGTGAGTACAGACAATCCTTCCGTATCTTTGATAAGCAACCAGCTCGGCACCTTTGAGCCTTCAATTTCACCGGAAACAATAAAGTAGGTAAGCGAGAAATTACAGGTAATAAGTATCGGTGAATCCTCACCGGGACCGGTAATCGGATAAATATCCTCGCTAACAACCATTGGTCGCTGGGGATCTGTGAATATATTAAGCTGCTCAAGAAGCAAAGGAAAGAGAATATCACCCTGAATATCCGACAAGACAACAATACCTGCGTATTTTGCCATTAACACCGAAGATATCATCGCCTCAAGCATCAGGTCATCGGTCATCTCGCATGGGAAGGTAATGGTCGGCATACCAAGCGGTTTAAATTTTTCCTTAACCGCAGAGCGACGGGCAACAACACCGTCCTCATGGGCAGCCCGAATGGTTCTTGCTCCGGTATCGATGACCATGTCCTTGACTCCGGCACTGGCAAGTTTACCTGAGACTTCAACAAGGTCATCCATATTCTTACCCCTGACCCCGACCGGTAAGTTCAACTCCTTTGCCATGGCTGCGAAATCATCCGCATTCTCAGCGGTAGCCCCGTACAACAAAGGCTTACAGTCACCGCAGGCAACCGCCGCAAATTTAAGATTGTCTATATTTTCCGACATCAGAATCAAGGCTGCCTTAGGTGCCTTTGCCATTATCTTTTCGGTAAGAGCAGTAAAAGCAGCTCCGTCACCACTATCTTTGACAGCGAACAGATTAGCACGCATATAAACGCCAACCCGCTCATACTCCATAGCGTTGAACCGCTCAATTTTCCCGTCAATGGCCGCCTCATCTTCATCGGAAGATATCAAAATGGCTATACCTGTGGGATTTTCAAACCTTTTCTCATGCCTAAAAAGGCAGGTTTCACCACCGGTGGAAAACTCCCTCTCTCCGGAACCTATCTTTATTGTCCTGATTGGCGGGGCTGAGTCCTCACTAATGGTTGCCTTAGCTTCATCGCTGACATAGGGACAGGCCTCCACTTCGAACTGACCGGCAGCCACTTTCATGGCAAATGCAAGACAGGTTGGGATGCCGCATTCACCACAGTTCTTTTTGGGCAGCATTTTAAGAATCTGAATACCGGTTAATGCCATTACCTCTTTCCTCCGTTTTAGTTACAATCTACAAATTACAAATGTAAGTTGATATTAATTATTAAAGAACAAAAATCTATTACTCCATGCTGGATTCCATCTCAAGACATGGATGCCCTTTCTCTTTAAGAAACTCCATGATCTCTTCTTCGGTTATCCCCTGCTCTTCCGTGGCTATCATGTCAAACAGTTCAGGCATATCGATATCAGCACAGACTTCTTTTAGTTTATCAGCGATTTCATCTTTCATTATTTTGGGCAGCCATACCACCCGTTTAATTCCACCTTCCGCTTTAAACAGTTTTTTACTGGTCATGTAATGCTTGGAAACTCCCATAAATCCTGGAGTCTGCATACCACCACCCGCCATACCTGCCAAAGTGGTAAATTTCATCCCCGATGGAGTCATCCCCATATAATCACGATTGACCACCATTATCCCGTTACACTGGGGCAACATTGCAGCAATAGCCTCAAAACAACCGCAGGCAGTCATGGGATTGTTCATCAGAGAGTAACAGCTTACCTCGGTAACCGCTCCCCTGGATGCCTGGGAGACAAACTCGTTAATACCTGTGTAATAACCGTTTTCTTCATCAAAACATTCACCTTTATCAATGGGCTGGTTGGGGCCGGTGGGATTTATCTGAAACGATGCCTTGCCGTCAAGCCAGTTATAGGCACCGCACATACCAATTCTCTCCGGAGTAATAACACAGACATGGCTGGGAGCAAAAGACTGGCACAGGGTGCATGAATAAAAAACATCTTCAGTCTCATCGGTCATGGCACCAAGACGAAGATCCCGACCGTGATAAACATCTTTTGCAAGTTCCACGACCTGATCAACCTGTTCCTGCTTGGTGTATAGTTTGACCTGAACTTTATCGAGAATAGCACCAAATTCCTGATGAAGCTTACCGTGAAGAACTACACCAATATGCTTGAAGGAAAAGCCTTTTTCAACCGCCGCTTTACCAATCCGAATCCACATGATATTTCGCTGACCTATATGCATGATCCCCTGAATATAGTTCATCAGGTGATGGAACTGTCTTTCCAGAATAGGCTCAAAATCAGACTGCATTTCCCGGCCGGCAACCTCAACCAGAATACCAATGGGGAGGTTCTGCCCTTCTTCAATATCAGAGATATCCGGCCCTTCGAGGATAACCAGACCATCCTCAATTTCACTCATATCCTTGGAGACAAGCACCTCAACCCCGGTTGTCCTACCGCCGCCGCACTCCATATAGAGGTCGTCTTTACGGATTCTCTCACCCTCAAAGGCCGGTCCAAACGACATGGGAATATCAATCTTGGCAACATTTACCTTCAAGCCCCGC
This sequence comes from uncultured Desulfobulbaceae bacterium, assembly GCA_964513405.1. Classification (GTDB taxonomy): domain Bacteria; phylum Desulfobacterota; class Desulfobulbia; order Desulfobulbales; family Desulfobulbaceae; genus DRLX01. Next base: position 931 of record CAZEMY010000212.1, on the reverse strand, counting down.
ACTTCAATGGCTTTTTGGACAATCTCGTCATGGGGAACCTGGGAGACAACATGCTCGTAAGTACATATCCCGGTGGGGTTGATTTCCGGAATATCATAATCGGAAATGGTCGGGAATCCCCAGTTGATTGCCCCGGCAGCATTGGCATACCATTCATCGGAAACAGGACCAAAAGCCATGACAAAAGCATAGGTACGATCTTTATTGTAGAGCAGGTTACCCAGATAATCACCGGGCTTTATATTACCAAAAGCCATGGCTACCCGACAGGCAAAACCAATTGAAAACACTACAGAAGTGTATGATTTACCAAAGGGGACAAGCCTAGTTCCCCAACCTACCTGGACATCATTTTCCCTAAGTAACTCAGCCATGTTTTTACCTTCTGACTGCTCGTGCATGAAAATATAGAGATTTTTTTCCTGTAACTCTATGGCAATCCTTGAGGCGACCTCTTTATCCGTGGGTGAGCCGACAATGGCGGCAAATCCCGGGGCACTGCCATCGACAAACTCCACCCCTCTTTTTCTGAAGATGACATCATCAGCAGCACCGAGCCATAAATTATTTTCAGTTGGTTCTTCTGTTTTTGTATAGAAATTAGGCTCGTTCAAATACCTGATTGCCTCATACATCTCTTCAGCAAAATAAGTGGCCATACCCGCATCGAGTGCAGGAGCAAGATATGGAAGCCAGAGATCTTCTGTAACATCAGGAGGCAACAGACCACGACATTCCAGAAAAATATCTTTCATATCACCGAGTTTCTCCACCTTGGCTCCAAGCATGGAATAGATAATCGGCAGATAGTAAGCGGTATTTGGGAAAGAAACCTCATGCTCAGGTCCATATTTTTTCAAGGCCTCTTCCAAACTATCCTCGGCCATGTCTATGATTTTCCTGGCACCACGAATTGCTGCGGAACAGATGA
>CAZEMY010000211.1:0-4030 GCA_964513405.1 uncultured Desulfobulbaceae bacterium | reverse complement strand
ACCAAGGCCATATCCATGTCTATTCTTGATCTTGCCATGAGTTACCCTCACTTTTCAGTGGGGGATCAGGGGATTGCCAGTAACCCTGAGATTATTTTTCATCATATTGACGGCATAGAGTCAATGGGCTTTACCGACCATTTCAAGCTGCCCCATTATGTAACTTTTTTATCAGATCTCAAAACCCTTGAGAGAGCAAAGGAGCATGACCATAATGGCTGAGATTTCCTTTGCCTTTTTCGATGAAGATGCCAAAAAAGAAATCCGGCGGGCTATTTTAAAAGGTATCTCCCTGCCTGGCTACATAGTACCATTTGCGTCTCGGGAAATGCCGGTGGCAAGGGGCTGGGGAACCGGCGGTCTCCAGTTGACCCTGACCATAATCTGCGAGAGAGATACCATAAAGGTCATTGACCAGGGCTGTGACGGCTCGGTTAATGCCGTGAATATCAGGGAATTTATCGTCGCAACCACTGGGGTTGCTTCAACGACCAAAACCAGGGAGGCATCCCTTATCCAGACCAGACACCGGTTGCCGGAGTTACCCGTAACTGAAAATCAGGTACTTATCTTCCAGGTTCCGACCCCGGATGTTTTAACAACCGTGGAACCGGATACGGATCGGCAGAAAAAGATGCATGCCCATCGGGAATACTCTAAGTTATGGGTGCTTCTCTATGAAGACACTGCCCGCTTTGGAGATTCAAGACTGGCAAGCCGTTATCCGGTGGAAATCAATGGTCATTATATAATGGACCCGTCTCCCATACCCCGTTATGACATTCCCCGTCTTGGTTGTAATCCTGCCCTTATGCTCTTTGGGGCGGGACGGGAAAAGAGGATTTACGCCATCCCCCCTTACACAAAAGTCAAGCCGATAATCTTTAATGATCGTTCTTTTCAGGTTGAGGATTTAAGCGGTTTGCGGTGCAGTCGTTGCGGGGCGGAAAATGTGTTTCTTGATATGGTAGAGGACGGGGGAGTAACCCGTTATTATTGCAGTGACAGTGATTTTTGTGAGGAGATGTCAGGAGATATGAAAAATAATGCTTCTTGAAATTGAAAATTTAAGCAAAATTTATGGCGAATCATGCGGCAGATGCCTGTTTCTTACCGGCGATGATCAGGGTTCTGCCATCTGTCCGCTTTGCAACTCGGTGGTTGCGGCCAACCGGATTAACCTGCGGGTGGAAGACAACGAGGTTCTTGGCATTGTCGGGGAGTCCGGTTCCGGAAAATCTACCCTCCTTCAGCTTATTTATCGTGATATCCCGGCCAGCGGGGGACGGATTTTTTTCAGGGAGATGGTCGAAGAACAGGGTGGCTTTACAGATATTTTAAGCCTGAACATGATGGATACTGTGCGGATGCGCAACACCATGATGGCAATGATTTACCAGAATCCCCGCCTGGGGCTTAACTTTCTTTTTTCCGGAGGTGGTAATATAGCCGAAAAGGTAATTGGAGCCGGTGAGAAGAGTTTTGCAACTATAAGAAAGACCGCCTGTCATTATTTTGAAAAAACTGATTTGCCGGTGGGGAGAATAGACCAGTGTCCGGACGCTTTTTCCGGCGGTCAGCAGCAGAGGATTCAAATTTCCAAGGCTCTGGCTGCCTCGCCACGGCTTTTACTTCTTGATGAACCGACAACCGGACTTGATGTCTCGGTTCAGGCCAGGATTCTTGATATGATCAGGGGTTTGCAGGAAGAGACGGGATTTGCCATGATCGTTGTTTCTCATGACCTGGGGGTGATTCGCCATCTAACCGATATGACTGTGGTTATGCGTAACGGATGCATTGTTGAGCAGGGGTTGACAGATCAGGTTCTTGAAGATCCGCAACATGCGTATACTCAGCTTTTGGTTTCTTCAATTTTATGATTATGAAAGCCGTAAAATATTCATCAAACAGACTTCAGGTTATCAACCTCTGTAAGAGTTTCATCCTTCATAATCGTGGGGCAGTGCGGATTAACGGGTTTTCTGATCTTTCTTTTTCTCTTAATTCCGGTGAACTTCTTGCCCTTACCGGCCAGAGCGGAGCTGGTAAATCATCGGTACTGAAAACCATTTATCGCACCTATCGACCCGGTGGCGGTCAGATTCTTTTCCATCGGGACGGGCAGACGATTGACCTCGCCGCCTGTACGGACAGTGAAATGTTGAAATATCGGCTTTCTGATATTGGTTTTGTAACCCAGTTCCTAAAGATTCTGCCCAGGGTATCGGCTATGGATGTGGTTGCTGCTCCCCTGATTGCCCTTGGTGAAAACCCGGAATCAGCAAGAGAGCAGGCAGCCCGGCTGCTCAGACGATTATATATAAGAGAAGATTTGTTTGGGATTTCACCCCTTACCTTTTCCGGTGGTGAGCAGCAGAGAGTCAACATTGCCAGAGGGGTGATTGTCCCCAGAAAGCTCCTTCTTCTTGATGAACCCACCGCCTCTCTTGATGATAAATCAGCAGTTAGGGTTCTGGAAATTCTTCATGATTTAAAAAAGCAGGGTAGCTGTATCCTGGCAATTTTTCACGACCGGCAACGGATGCTACAGGTTGCGGACAATGAGCTTAACATAACAGGATAAATGGGATAAGACTGATGGACAAGACCATACTTCGCTCAAAGAGAGTGCTTATAGAAGAAACTATCCAGGCCGCTGATCTGGTGATTGTCGGCGGTTTGATTGCTGATGTCGCCCCCCATGGCAGTGAGGCTGGCGGGCTTGAGCTTGGTGATTTGCTGGTTACACCTGGATTTGTTGATCTTCATTCGGATGCGGTGGAAAAAGAGATTGAACCGCGGCCAGGTGCCTCTTTTCCGGTTCGTCCCAGCTTGGTTGAGCTGGATCGAAGACTGGCGATGGCTGGCATAACCACCATGTTTCATGCGGTTTCATTTAATGATGAGGCATTGAGCGGTAACCGGGCAACTGAGGCAGCGGTGAAGATTATCAGGGAGATTGATTCCGCTAACCGCAGTGTCCTTGCCGTTGACAATTTTATCCATGCCCGTTACGAAATAACCTCGTTTAAATCTGCAGCGGCGATAAAGGAGCTGATTGAGGATAGAAGCGTAAAAATGGTATCAATTATGGATCACAGTCCAGGGCAGGGACAGTTTAAAACGGTTGAATCATGGAAAAATTATCATAAACCTGTTTTTGATCTCTCCGATGAAGAGGCTGATATTATTATCGGTAAAAAAGAACAGGTCGATATGAACCGAGCCTATGAATTGATGCGGGAGTTACTTTCCTTTGCCGCTGAACACGGGCTGGTGTCATTATCACATGATGATGACAGACCGGAAAAAATTGATATGTTAAAAGAGCTTGGGGTTAGTGTAACCGAGTTCCCGCTTAACATTGAGACCGCTGAGTATGCGATTGAGTCGGGTATCCATACCGGCATGGGTGCACCCAATGTGGTCAGGGGCAAGAGCCAGAGCGGCAATATCTCTGCAAGAGAGTTGGTTGAGCGGGGATGCTGTGATTTTCTCTGTTCGGATTACCATCCGGCGTCCATGCTCCAGGCGGTCTGGGCGATGCACAGGGAGATGGGGCTGGATTTGGGGCAGGCAATCGGTATGATCAGTTCCGTGCCGGCGGCAATCAGTGGTCTTGGTGACAGGGGGAAAATTGTCTCGGGACTGATTGCAGATCTGCTGGTTATTGATGACCGGGATATACCCAAGGTGGTGACAACCATAAAAGAGGGAGATGTTATTTACAGCTCCCTTGGTTGTTTATGCGGTTAACAGTTGATAGGCAGCGATGAGAAAACAGAGAAAAATAGTTCTTCTAACCGGGGCAAGCGGTTCTGGTAAGGATACGCTTTTAAAAGCGGCAGCGAGTCACTTCAAGGGTGATAATCAGGTTTATTTTCTGCCCCGCTATATTACCCGCTTGCCGGATAACAACGAAAATAATTTTTTTATTGATCCGCCTGCCTTTACCTTTCTGCGTGAGCGTGATTTCTTTGTCAGCCACTGGCAGGCACACGGTAACTCTTACGGAATCAGCAACCAC
>CAZEMY010000210.1:0-4077 GCA_964513405.1 uncultured Desulfobulbaceae bacterium | reverse complement strand
TTGCCCTGTCAAGGCACTGGCAGTATGGCGGCGACGGAGCCATTGAGTTTGCCGAGGCTGTTATTGATGCCTGTGAAGAAGAAAATGACTTTAAATTTCTCTATGAGCTTGATACCCCGCTCTCCGAACGGATTGAACTGATTGTCAGGGAAGTGTATGGCGGTGACGGAGTCTCATATACACCGGAAGCAGCAGCTAAACTGAAAAGAATTGAGGCCGATCCGGAAATGAAGGAAATGACCACCTGTATGGTCAAGACCCATCTTTCTCTCTCCCATGATCCAAAACTAAAAGGAACCCCAAAGGGCTGGACTCTGCCTATTCGTGATATCCTCACCTATAAAGGGGCGGGATTTGTTGTCCCTGTAGCCGGTGCCATCACCCTGATGCCCGGAACCGCATCTGACCCGGCTTACCGACGAATAGATGTTGATGTTGAAACCGGCAGGGTGAAAGGGGTATTCTAATAGGAGTTACACCGCAGAGCGGTGTAACTCGGAGTGAAAAGTTAGTCTCTCGTTCCCACGCAGAAGAGGGAACGAGGGGTTGGTAATCCCCCTCATGTGCAAACTTTTATGTATAAGCCTGGTTAAAAATGATCTTCATTTTTGACCAGGCTTTTTTTTTGTAGTATCATGGCAATATGAGATACCCGATTAATTCTCAATTTACATTTATCAGATTGTCACCAACCCGACAATCTTTACCGTAAATCACAGCCTTCATGAGGCAATCCCCCCTTACCCCAATATTTATGTGATAAAATAACTTGCCATGGTCAGAAAAATAAAAAGAAAAACATCCATGAAAAGGACGGTCAAAGACCAGTCCGGAGCCGGCAAATTCAAAATTGGCGAGCTTCTTCAGAAAGCCGGCTATATAACTATCCGCCAGTTTGAATTTGCAAAAAAAAGACACCAGAAAACCGGAGATCGACTGGGGCGTATTCTCCTTGAGAATGGTGAAATTGAAAGAGATACCATCCCAAATTTCCTCAGCCGGATGCATAACTACACCCTGGTGGATATTGGTCAGGAACCTCCGGGAAAGGAGGCCATGGAACTGCTGCCCTATGAGGATGCAAAGCACTTTCTCGCCATGCCGCTGCGAATGGCCGGTAACACTCTCCAGGTTACCATGGCCGAACCCACCGATCATATTGAGGTGGAAGAGCTACAGAATATTGTCGGCATGGAGCTTGATGTCTGTGTCTCCACCGCCAAAGACATTATTGAGTCATATAAAAAATATTACAAAATAGACGAAGAGGAATATCAGTCATTCTTCAAGTTTAAAACAGACGAGGAAGACGAGATAACCGAGGTTGAAGACTTTGGTGCCCTGGTATCCGATGCAGCAGATGATTTTGAGATTGAAAGTTCAACCGAAGACGAGGGAGGAGTTGACCAGTTTTCCGCCTCTGATGCTCCCATCATCAAGTTGGTTAACGGTATTCTTGTCAAAGCCGTCCAAGACGGAGTCAGCGATATCCACATCGAGCCTTTTGAAAAGACCATGCAGGTGCGTTACCGTAAAGACGGGGCATTATTCAAGTCAATGAACCTTCCTCTGACCATAAAAAATGCCCTGGTAGCCAGAATTAAAATTCTTGCCGATCTCAATATCACCGAACGACGCGTCCCCCAGGATGGAAGAATCAAGATACGGATGGGGCGTAACAAAGCCGTTGATTTCCGGGTATCCACCCTGCCCCTTCTTTTTGGTGAAGGTATTGTCCTTCGTATCCTTGACAAGGGATCACTAAATGTCAATCTTACCAAACTCGGTTTTGAAGAGAAAACCTTTGCGGCCTTAAGAAGGTGTCTGGAAAGACCACAGGGACTGCTACTGGTCACCGGCCCCACTGGTTCGGGAAAAACTGTTACTCTTTACTCTGCCCTTAACTCGCTTAACAAAGAAGATATCAAGATTCTCACCGCTGAAGATCCGGTCGAGTTCAACTTCAAAGGCATAAATCAGGTAAATGTCAACACCGAGGTGGGGATGACATTTCCCGCTGCCCTAAAAGCATTTCTTCGTCAGGATCCGGATATAATCATGGTTGGTGAGATTCGTGATATAGACACCGCTGAAGTAGCCATGAAAGCCGCCATGACCGGTCATCTTGTTTTTTCAACCCTCCATACCAACGATGCCGCAGCCACGGTGGGCAGGATGGTGGAAATAGGCATCCCTCCCTACCTGCTGGCCTCATCTCTTACCATGGTGCTTGCCCAGCGGTTGGGACGACGAATCTGCAAAAAATGCCGGCATCCTGTTACCTACAGTAAGAAGGAACTGCTCGGTGCCGGCTTTCAGGAAGAAGAGTTAGATGAACTTGAACTGTATAGAGGCAAAGGATGTCCGAGCTGTAACGGTCTTGGCTATAAAGGGCGAGTTGGTTTTTTTGAACTAATGGAAGTCACCAGCGAAGTTGGCAAGGCTATCCAGGCTGAAGTTGCCGAGGAACAACTGCGCAAGGTGGCTGTTCAGGCAGGGATGTACACCCTCAGAGAAGCTGCCCTCCAGAAGGCAAGGGATGGGGTAACCACCCTTGAGGAAGTACTGCACCGAACAGTTGTTCATGAGGATACCCTGCCCGCTTATCTTGTCAATCCTGATGTGGAGGAATATCAGAACGGTGATATAGTTATCCAGGAGGGCAATCAGGATAAGGATTTCTTTAAACTTGTCCGTGGCAAGGTTGCGGTGCTTAGAGGCGGAAAAAAGATTGCCGAGATTACAGAGCCGGGAGAATATTTTGGCGAAATGGCGGCAATTATCGGGGAACCTCGCTCAGCCTCGATTGTCTCATCCGGTCGTTGTGTGGTCAAACGATATCCGGGCGACAAACTAAACGAGTTAATTGAAAAGTATCCGGATGTTTCCCGCCATTTATTTAAAACCCTGGTCAGCCGCCTCCAGAAAACCGACAAGATAGTGGTGCAGTTAGCCGGAGGCAGCAAGCCAAGACCACAACAGGCTGTACGCAGAGCATAAAGAAACGATGAATAAAAAGAAAATCTCAGTCTATATAATCGCCTATAACGAAGAAGAAAAGATCAAAGCGGCCATAAATTCAGTGCTCTGGGCATCGGAAATAATCCTTGCTGATTCTTACAGTAAAGACAAAACCGCAGCCATAGCAGTCGAAATGGGAGCCAAAGTTGTTCAGGTTGAATTCAAAGGGTTCGGAGCCCTGCGTAACCAGGCAATGGCGGCCTGCAGCCATGAGTGGATTTTTTCATTAGATGCCGATGAACGCTGCACACCGAAAGCACGGGATGAAATTATATCCACCATTGAAAAGGCGGAAACAGCAGATGCTTATTATATCCCACGGCGGAACTTTTTTATGGGTAAATGGATAAAACATTCAGGATTTTACCCGGATTACCGCCAACCTCAGCTTTTTAAAAAAGGAGTCCTCCAATTTAAAAACGATGATCCTGTTCACGAGGAGTATAGCATTATCTCGGACAAACCTGCCGGATATCTCAAACAGCCAATCTGGCAGTTTCCTTATAAAGATCTTGCCGAGGTTATTGACAAAACCAATCGTTACTCTTCCCTTGGGGCAGAAAAGCTACAGAAAAAAGGACGAAAAGCAACCATGGTCAATGCTTTTGCTCATGGGTTATGGTCATTTTTCCATATGTATATCCTCAAAAAAGGAATTCTGGACGGCTGGCCGGGACTGGTTATTGCCATTGGTAACTTTGAGGGGACTTTTTATAAATACGCAAAACTGGTGGAACTTGAGAGTAAATGGCAGCCGCCGGAGGCACAACCCCTGTTGTCAAACCCAAAAAACTGAACTTTATTCGGATATATCATTCTGTGATGTGATATGCTTATCTATACCGTGCTCACACCATTTTAGGCCTTCTTCAATGGTTTTTTGTAATATTTGATCATTTACCGATAAGTTTTTCCGGTCATTAACAGAATGATACAGGTGGCAGGCAATAGCATTAAACCTTATATTTCGTCTTCTGATTCCCATATTCAACAGCCTCATGGCAAACTCGGAATCTTCCCTCCCCCAACCGGTAAATTCTTCATTAAAACCATTTA
>CAZEMY010000209.1:0-4117 GCA_964513405.1 uncultured Desulfobulbaceae bacterium | reverse complement strand
AAATTTCGATATTCGCAATTCGTTTATATTTTTTCTGCCCGCAGGGCATCATTGGACAAATTATAAGTAAAACCACATAGCAAGGGCTACAAGACCTAAGCTTTCCCCTACCCACCAATGATGTCTTCTAATGCCATTCCTGTTATCCCGTGAATTGTACGCCACAGGTAATAAAAAATAGCAAACATCATTACAGTGGCGGGAAGTGCAATCGTTGGATAGCTGAGTAAGGTCAACTGTCCGAGTTGTTCGTTAAATCCTTCGCTGCCCGCCGGGCTGGTGACTATCCATGTGGCGAGAATGTAATTCATTATAGCTGAAAAGAAAAATGTGCAGCCCAGCATATAAGTGGCGTTCATTAAACGCGATTCAAACACCTCAGTTTGACCCAGCTCATCGAGTTTCTGGCTGATCTTGTCGACATTTAAAACCTTTGGGTTGTACAGTAATGTTTTTATCAGCGGGTAAGATGTTTGAGTCGATATCAACACTGCTATGCCGATTATGCCAGGGATAGCGGCTTCTTTAATTGCCAGCCACTGGGTATCTAACTTCAGGATTCCAATACCGCCAGTCAGTAATACGCTGATTAAACCCAACAGTGAGATAAAATTAAATTTCCGGTATTTTACCAGCTCAAAAAGCCCCCAGCTTATCGGAAAAGCCAGTGCAGTAATCAAAGCACCAGTGGCACCAAGATCGCTGTCACCGCTGAATTTCATCAGGATAATTGAGGGGATAAGGATACTGATAAACATGTCAACCAGTGGCCGTGATTTATATACTGGTATTTTGTCTGTGCTTGTAGATGGTGAATTGTTCATATCTTGTTGCCCTGTTTAATGGTGGAGGTTCCTGGTTTGTCTCCTGCAAGGATAAAAAAATGATTAATGGCAACTGTATTTTTCCCGCTACTTCTCGTCTAATTCCCTGCAATTTTCTAATCTTGATTTATCCATTTCAATTATTGTTTCCAGCCTGATTAACCGTCGGTCGTGATCACGAAGCTCATGAGCCAATCCGGAGAGCATTTTCCCTGAGCGGTCCATCTTGTCGGTAAGCAGTAAAACCTCTCTCATTGCTGAAATAACATCTGATATGGTACTCATTGTCTCGCCCTGATTTCAGCAATAGCCTGCTCTACATCCCCAAGCCCCTGTTCCAGAGATTTTTCGGCCTTTGTTGTTGATAAGCATACTTCTTTTAATAGAGCCTTCAGCAATTCTTGCTCACCGCTTGCCTGTGCTTTTTTTTCGCACCTTTGCCTGATAAGTTGCGAGAGGCTAACTCCCTCCTTCTTTGCTTCCCGCTTGAGGAAATTTTTAAAATCAGGAGTTCCCAGAATGGTGATTCGTTCTGTTTTAACTGCTGTTGTCATGGCCACCTCTTTGTATTATTTCTCAAACAACTGTTCCGGGCGGTTAATTATTAAATCCAAATTTTACTGCTGATGCCTGTTACAAGAAAAGGCATCGCTCTCTCAAATTTTGTTATGATTATAATGTTCATTGTAACACATGTCAAGTTTGCGGTTTCATAAATTGTGTTGTTTGCTTGCCTGCTCCATTATTTCGACTACCCTTACTCGTTATGTATGCTCATATATGAATAAGGTGAATCGGGCGAAAAAGGAGATATCCTAGACTTCGAGCGTAGACTCCATGAGTTAATAGTCGAACAGTTACTTTTTTTGTTGACAATCAGTCTCATTTTATTCTATATGGAACAAATGTTATCTTATATGTCTTCATGGTGATTGTTAATGCGTATAACACGGGCAGCTGAATATGCAATTCGCTGTATGGTATATCTTTGCGGAAAAGGAGTATTTGTCCTGACTTGTCGGCAGGAAATAGCTGAACAGGCGGATATTCCCAGTCATTTTCTGGCAAAGATTGCCCGGGAACTTGCCAAAGCCGGTTTTATTGAGATCAGGCAGGGGGCTCGGGGTGGTTTTGTTCTTCTTAAAGCACCGGAGAGTATAACCATGCTTCAGGTTGTTGAGACAATGATAGGTGAGATATATCTAAACGATTGTGTTGCCAGACCGGGGAGTTGTAAAATAAGTTATAACTGTGCGGCGCATCGGGTCTGGTTGGAGGCTCGTAACCAGTTACGGGAAACCCTTTCTAAAGTGACTTTTGCTGATCTGATAAAGGATGGCGTGTGTGTTCCGCTTTCTTCCGGATGTAACATTAGAAAAATTTCCCGTGGGGAAAAGGAAGAAACAGCTTTTCGTTGTTAACCATACCTCAGCGGGAGGGGCTAATCGAATTATTATTTTTTAGCCTTAAAAATAATAATTTTAAAAACATTATATTTTATGGGCTGTATTTATGATTCAACATGGTATATTCAGGTATTGTGTTGCAGCCGGTAGCTTGCCGACAGCAGCACAATACCTGAATGCGGTGAAGAGGTTAACTTACAGTTCTAATAATCACCCCAAAGACTTAAGAGGAGGAAGAGAGGAATGATTGAAAATGTTGATATTGGCATGGTTAACTGGGCCAGAGCTCAGTTTGCCCTGACGGCACTGTATCATTGGATTTTTGTGCCATTAACCCTTGGCATTACCTGGATGATTGCCTTTTATCACACTATTTATGTGAGAACAGGCAGTCAGGAGTGGAAAAACCTGACCCAATTCTGGATGAAGCTGCTGGCCATAAATTTTGTTATTGGCGTGGCAACCGGTATTATTTTAGAGTTTGAATTTGGAACCAACTGGTCCAACTATTCGTGGATGGTTGGCGATATTTTTGGAGCACCTCTTGCCATTGAAGGGATTTTTGCCTTTTTTCTTGAAGCTACTTTTTTTGCGGTGATGTTTTTTGGCTGGGATCGGGTTTCAAAAGGATTCCACCTCTTTTCCACTTGGATGGTTGCCATAGGTTCCAATATGTCGGCAATCTGGATTCTGATCGCCAATGCCTGGATGCAGAACCCGGTAGGTCATGAGTTTAATCCGGACACCTCCCGTTTTGAAATGCAGAGTTTTGCAGAGGTGGTATTCAATCCGGTGGCTATCTCCAAATTTACCCATACCACCAGTGCTTCAATGGTGTTTGCAGCCCTGTTTATCATCGCGGTATCATCTTTTTATCTGCTCAAAAAGAGACACATTAAAATGGCCAAACGCTCCATCATGGTAGCATCTTTTTTTGGTTTGATTGCCTCGGTCATGGTCGGCTTCACCGGTGATGAATCAGCTTTTGAGGTTGCCCAGAAACAACCCATGAAGCTGGCTGCTTTTGAAGGTCTGTATAAAGGCGAGATAGGCGCAGATCTGGTGCTTATTGGTTTGCTCAAGCCCAATAAAAAGCCAGGTGATGATCAGGACCCGTTTATTTTTGAGATAAGTGCCCCTGGTATGTTGTCTCTGCTTGCCAATCGTTCCTTTGATTCGTTTGTACCCGGTATTGATGACTTGGTGTTTGGCAACCCGGAACAGGGGATAATGGGAGCTGCGGAGAAAATTGCTTATGGAAAAATTGCCCTTGAGCAGCTTGAAATTTATAAAAAAGCTAAAAAGGCGGGCGAGGAAGAGGTCGCCGCTGCTGCTCTGGTAAAATTTGATGCCAATAAAGAATTTTTTGGCTACGGTTTTCTTGATAAACCGGAAGATATAGTCCCGCCGGTGTCCACGGTCTTTAACTCTTTCCACATAATGGTTATGCTTGGCGGCATGTTTCCGGTTTTTTTCCTTGTCTATCTTGTTTTCAGTATCAGGGGGACTCTGGAAGGGAAATGGTGGCTGCTCCTGCCGGGTACAGTGATGGTTTTTCTTGGTCTTGCTGCTCATTGGGCCGGCTGGACTGTTGCCGAAGTTGGCCGCCAGCCATGGGCTATCCAGGGACTGTTTCCTGTAGATGTAGCACGGACTAACCTTGATGTCGCAACCGTAAAGACAACTTTTTTTATGTTTGCCACTGTCTTTACCATCTTGATTGTTTCTGCAACCAGCATCATGCTCAAGCAGATCAGCATCGGACCGAAGGAGAAATAAAATGGGTATAGAAAACCTTGAGCATAGCTCGTTGCAGCATCTTTGGTGGTTTATCTGCTCCCTTGTCGGAGCGTTGTTTCTTTTTATGAATTTTGTCCAGGGTGGGCA
>CAZEMY010000208.1:0-4130 GCA_964513405.1 uncultured Desulfobulbaceae bacterium | reverse complement strand
GCAACCATTGTCCTTGCGGAAGTGCCATCCGGGGCATTGGCGGATATGATCGGCAGGAAACGGCTGATAGTTGTCACCAGCATGTTGATGGTCATGGAGCTTGCCATTATTGCCTTTGTGCCAACCGGTAACACTTCTCTAATCTTTTGGGCATTTTTAATTAACCGTATTATCAGCGGTCTGGCGGAAGCCATGGCCAGCGGTGCAGATGAGGCCCTTGCCTATGACACCCTTGTCCAGGCAGGAATAGCCGATGAATGGCCAAGGGTTCTCGATGTGCAGATGCGGGCCCAGCATATCAGTTATATTTTTGCCATGACCATCGGTGCGTTGGTCTATGACGAGAACAGTGTCAATAAACTTTTAAACTGGCTCGGCCTAAATTTCACCGTTGACCAGCAGATAACCATGCGTTGGCCGATATTTCTGACTCTTATTCTGGGGATTATGGCTTTGTTCACCTCCCTTGGGATGCGTGACCCGGTCGTGACAACCTTTAGAAAAAATCAACGACTATGGGGGCAGATGAAAGAAGCTGCAAGGCTGCCTGTGGTGGCGGGAAGCTGGATACTACGAACCCCATTTGCCCTGGCAATAATCCTTGTCGGGATGAGTTATGACCATGTCCTGCGGATGCTGGTTACCATGACCAGTCAATATTTTCGCCAGATTAACCTGCCTGAGGCAAGTTTTGGCCTGATTGGCTCCGGGATTGCCGTGGTTGGCCTGATAGTCCCCAGAATCGCCATGATCATGAGCCATCGCTACAGTCCGGCAGTTAACTGTGCCGTTGTCGGTGTAATTGCTTTTACAGCCGTCTGGAGCCTCACTCTTTTCCTGCCCTGGCTGGGTATCCTGCCGGTAATGTTTATTTTTGTCGCCATGACCATGACCTCCTTTTTCACCAGCCATTATCTTAATAAAATAACCGACTCATCCCACCGGGCGACAGTTCTAAGTTTTAAAGGTCTTGCCTTCAACGCAGCCTATGGCATGATTGGTCTGTTCTATGCTTTTCTCGTCGCAGATCTTCGTGACAAGGCGGAAAGACAACAGCCTGACTGGTCGCCTCCTGCCATTGAAGAACAGGCTTTTTTCAATTCCATAGGATGGTTTCCCTGGTATTTTCTGTTAGTTGTTTTCATTGTTATTATGATATTATGGTTAAATAGTCTTAAAAACAATAAGTTTGGATAGGCTTAACGATACCATTATGGTACATTTTTATTATTACAAAGTTTACGCTTTTAGTATAGAATATCGAGCCTCATCATTTTCGAAAAATAATTTTTCTACGCAATTTTTTTGATAGAAAACAACACAATGCGAGACAACTGTGAAAACTCATTACCGTTTACTACTCACCTCCCTGTCCATCCCCTTGTTCACTTTTATTATAATCAGTTGCAGCTCCGAAACAGAGGTAAAAACCTGTACGGATACCATTGGTTGCGTCCGAATATATCCGGGCGATGCAATCCAGATTGGAGTTATTCAGGCTCTGGAAGGTGGAGTAGCCAACCTTGGTCAAGCCCAGATCCGGGGACTGGAGCTTGCCCTTGCCGAAAGGAATGGGGAAATTCTGGGTTTTCCGGTTGCCTTAACAATTGAAAATACTGGCTGTACAGCCGAGGGTGGTGCCAATGCAGCCTTAAAGATAATTGCCGATCCTGATGTTGTGGCCATATTTGGCACCACCTGCTCTGCTGCCGCAGCAACAGCGGCAGAAATCATGTCCAAAGCCGGGCTGGTCATGGTTTCCGGAAACAATTCGGCCCCATATCTCACTTCAAAGGATGGTCGTGCAGCTCCCATGTGGCAGAGCGGTTTTTTTCGTACCGCGGCAAATGAGGGCACAGCCGGGGCAGTGGCGGCAGAATACGCTTATCTTAAACTCGGTCTGCGCAAAGCTGCCACCATCAACGATGGAGACATATATACCCGCGGATTGACGGAAAGTTTCCAAACGGAATTTATCAGGCTTGGCGGGCAAGTGGTTTTTGACAGCATAGTCGATAAAGGCGACATGGATATGTTGCCAATAATGAGAGCTGTTGCCTATTCAGAAGCAGAGCTGTTGCTGGTTTCACTTTTCCAGGCTGAAGCACAGGAAATACTGGTGCAGACCCGGAAGATGGAGGATCTTAGCGAAATTATCATGATTGGCAGCGGTGCATTGATCAATAACCGCTTTCTTGACACCGCCGGAGAGCTGGCCAAAGGAATGTGTTTTATCAGTCCCGCCTTACCCACAGGAGCGGCAGTTAACAAATTGACTGCTGCTTATGAAAAAAAGTATGGCGAGAAACCGGGTGTAAGATACTATCTCACTGCTTATGATGCCGCCAGGCTTTTGTTCCATGCCATTGAAGAGGCTGCGGTTTTGGAGGCTGATGGAAGCATCCATATTGGTCGTCAGAAGTTACGGAATATCCTGTATGAAACCAGAGGGTTTGCGGGTCTGGCATGGCCGCTCGACTGTGATCAGTTTGGTGACTGCGGGCAAAGCTCTTTTCAGCTTCTATGTCTTGATAACCCCGGTCTGGGGCTTAAAGGGTTAATGAAAAATATAGTTTTTACTGATGCCGCTAAAAAATAACATGTTCACATTAAAAAAAATCAACCATATATGGAGACGCTCAGGGGTAAGCAGGAAGTTTATCTCTGTTTTCTGCCTGCTCTTTCTGTTAATAATGATTTTTACGGGAACCGTCTATGTTTCCATGCTGGAAATCCGCAAAGCCGAAAAGAATATCAGAGACAGCACCATGGTGGTCAATAATGTCCTTAAAATGGACAGAGGCATGGAAAGAGCAAGGCGTTTTCTTGCCAGTTTTTTTCTCTTTAAGCAAAATCTTGGCCTGGAAAGATCCTACCAAAAATATGGGCGGCTGGCATCAGAGCAAATCAACGATGTTGTATCCACAGGCAAAGAACTTGAACACCTTTTCAACTCATCAGTTAAGGAAATTTTTTCAAAATCAGACAGGGTTCATATTCAGCTTTACCTGTCTTCGGCAGAGAGGTTTTCTGAGACATCTGCGTCTGCAATCAGGCTTGCAGGCGAACTCATTCATCCCGAGCATGGTCTGGAAACACAGTTACAGCATATTACATCATCAATACAAGAAGCTCTCCAGAAACACCACGACCTGGATGATCTATATATGGAGGGATATACAGCGTATCAAAAGTACCTGCTCAGCCGCAAGCGACCTTTAATGCAATCCTCGTTTAACTCTCAGAACCTTCTCCGGGCTACCATACTTAAAAACTCAGTTTTAACAGATGGAGAAAAGGAGACGGTTAGCAGTCTGCTTGACTCTTGGTCCTTGAAAAGCAGACAAATTCTTGAAGTAGATGCAAAATTTGCAGGGAAGATGCACGATTTTTACCTGCTGGAAGAGATGGTTACCCCTGTCTCCGACACCATGGTTGCAAATGCCAAAAAGAAAATGGAAGATACCCAGGCTCATATTGACCAGGTGTACCTGACGGTTACCATTACCATGCTGACCATCGGAGGAGTTGGTTTCCTGATCATGTTATTTATGACCAGACTGCTCCATAACTCGATTACCGGTAATATTCTCAAACTTAGTAAAGCTGCCCGGGAGCTTGGCCAGGGGAATCTGTCTGCCAGGGCAGAGGTGGACAGCTTAGATGAAATAGGACAGCTATCTGATATTTTTAACAATATGGCTGTCCGCTTAGATGGGATGGTAAAAAACCTGGAGGATACGGTCAGCAAACGGACGGCAGAGCTTACGATTAGTGAAAAGCGATTCAGAAACCTGCTCAACGCACTTCCTCGAATCGCCGTCCAGGGAGTTGACCGGCAGGGGAATATTATTTACTGGAACCGTACCAGCGAAACAATGTTTGGTTATGAACAGAGCGAGGTTGTGGAGAAAAATCTGCAAGAACTGCTTACCCCGGCTCCACTTGAAGAAGAGATGAACAGAACTGTTACCAACTGGTTTAAAAACAACATTGCCATTGCTCCTGCTGAAGTTGATCTATGCCATAAGGATGGTAGCAGGGTTTCGGTATACTGTTCCCATGTCATGTTAACTGACGGCAGAGGAGAAAAAACTCTCTACTCCATTATAATTGACTTGGCAGAGCTT
>CAZEMY010000207.1:0-4229 GCA_964513405.1 uncultured Desulfobulbaceae bacterium | reverse complement strand
TTTGTTTACTGCCGCCCAGCAAAATTAATGCCAACCGTCATTTGCGGTTATAGGGATTTTCTGTTAAGAAAATAAAGGAAAAAACCATTTACTTTGCCAATCAGGTTCAGAGTTTACCTGTATGGAGGTGGGTGTTTCTGTCTTTCTGTTAATTAACATTTATGAAACCCTGCCAGAGCGGGTCATCTGTTGGCATGGAAAAAAAATAACCAAGCACTTTTCTTAAATCTTTGCAGTCATCACAGCCGGCAGTTTCTCTGATTGAGTGCATCCCCAGGGTTGGCACCCCCACATCGACAGTCTGGATTCCTGTCTGTGCGGCAATGAGTGGTCCGATGGTTGAACCGCATGCCATATCGTTACGCATGACAAAATCCTGGGACTTTACCTCGCAATGCAGGCAGAGAGCCTGAAAAAAACCACCCGTGACAGCATCAGTTGCGTATCGCTGATTACCATTCCACTTGATTACCGGCCCCTTGTTGAGTACGGGGAGATGTTCAGGATCATGTTTGTCGGGAAAGTTGGGGTGGACAGCATGGGCATTGTCCACGGAAATAAACAGGGAGCTATGAATAAGCCGGCTTTGCTGTTCCGGGTCAGGAACCAGCCGGGTGAGCAGTGAACTTAAAAAACGCCCTCTGGCACCTTTTGCGGAAACACTGCCAACCTCTTCGTGATCATTTAAGATAACCATAGTGTTTTCAGCAGCGGCGGCATGGGTGATTGCATCAATCAGGGTGAAACATGACAACTGGTTATCAAGCCTGCTTCCGACAATCAGTTCTTTGTCTAATCCGGTAAGGCATGTTTTTTGTGCATCATAAAGGAACAGGTCATGGTTAAGTATTTGGGAAATTTCAACTCCCGGATATTCAAGTTTTAGCTGCTCGGCAATGAAATCCGTATATTTTTCTCCTTTCCCTTTCTCTTCCATCCCCATAATCGGAACAAGTTCGTTTTGCTTATTAATATTTTTTTTGTTATTTGCTTCCTTGTCCAGGTGAATAGCCAGGCTGGGGATAACGGCAATGGGGCGTTTCCAATCAAGCAGGCTCACTAGTAAACTTCCCAGTGGGTCAAGCCAACTTACTCTTCCAGCCAGGGATAGATCCCGGTCAAACCATGTGGAGAGCAGAGGGCCGCCATATATTTCCACACAAAATTGCTGGTAGTTATTTTTTTTACGGATATGGTTGGGTTTTAGCTTCAATCCCGGGCTGTCGGTATGACCGCCACCAATCCGCAGCCCGGTTTCGCTAAGCGGTTTGCCGCCAATGACAAAAGCGGCGAGGGTGGACTGGTGGTGAACTATAAAATACTTACCGGGTTTGATCTTTTTTAAGCTTTCTGACTCATTAAACTGTTGAAATCCCTGTTTGCGTAGGATTTCAACAAGATCGGCCACGCAATGATAAGCCGTTGGGCATCTGCCGGCAAAGGAGAGGAGGGGATCAGTGAAATGGTTGTTATCTGACATGGTAAACAATAATTTTGGCTTTTTTTGAGATTAAAAGGGAATGTTTTTTACAAGCTCTTTACCCTGCCTTCAAGGGAAAAGCAGGACAGCAACAATGGTGTTTGTGGCAAGCCTCTCCACATCTTTTTTGATAACAAGCAGACCATCGGTCTGTATTAATGGTTTGAGCAGACCTGATTTTCCGTAAACCGGAGTTGCCACCGGTAACTCCATGCCTTTATGCCAGCTTATACTGACTCTGATAAATTCTTCCCTGCCAATGGTCGAGGCAATGGGCTGGCTGGTAACCGCAGAAATCTTAGCCAGACCGGTATCTGTGAGAAGACCGGATAGTTTTCTGATCAGAGGACGGACAAAAAGGTAAAATATAAGCATGCTTGATGCCGTGTGTCCCGGCAACCCCAAGAGAGCCTGGTTATCCCTGATTGCAAGCAGTGTGCTTTTTCCCTTCCTGACACCAGTACCGTATTTAAGCAGTTCACAGTTTTTAATGTTTTCAAAAACCTGGCGGGTGAAATCTTTTTTCCCAAATGAACTGCCCCCGGAGATAAGAAGCATATCATTTTCTTCCAGAACCTGCTCGCAGATATTGAGCAGCCGCTCAGGATTATCTGCAACTATCCCGTAACATGTCGGGACAGCACCTGTTTCCTGTACTAATGCACTCAGGGTTATGGTGTTGATGTCCCTGGTTTTTCCGGGTTCAATGGGGCTGCCGGGCTGGATAAGTTCATCACCGCTGGAAACGATTCCTACTTTTACCTGTTTATGCACTTTTAGTTCTGTTTTCCCCAGTCCAGACAAGATGCCAAGGTCTTGAGGACGGAGTTTTTTTCCCTCTTCCCCTTTTTCTGCTTTGTTGCTTGAAAAAATTATAGTTTCGGGAGCAAGATCTTCTCCGGCTCTGATGATGTTTTCTCCAGAGGTAAGCGGGCAAAAAATTTCCACAGTGCCATTGCCCCCCATGCGGGTATTTTCAATCATTACAACCCCGTCACTTTTTTCAGGTAACTCTCCACCTGTCCAGATTCTCATCGCCTGCCCCGGACTCAGGGCGTAAACTGCCCCCGGGCTATCAGCCATTATTTCCCCTGTAACCTCAAGCGAAACCGGTTCATGTTCTGAGCAGGCAAAAGTATCTTCTGCCCGTACCGCAAACCCGTCCATGGTGGAGCGGGCAAAAGGAGGGAGCTGCTCTCCTGCCCGCATATTGCCACCAGCCAATACCCGCCCCAATCCTTTCGACAAAGGAATTATTTCAGTTTCAAGAGGAGAAAATCTGGTAAATATGTCCTGGATTTTATCGGAGCCAAAGGGCTGGGCAGAGCCTTTCATCGGTCGCCTTAGGGTGAGAGTTTTTTGTTTGTCATGGACAAAGGAGTACAAGGCTTTTTTTACTTGATATAAATCAAATTGTTATGCGAAATAACTCAGAAAGTTAAGATGCGGTGGTTAATATCCAGCAATCTGCCTGCTGCCAGGGGCGGTTTTGCAACTGAAATACCTTCAATCAGCTCATCGCTGTTTTTCCCGGCATCTGGTAAGTAAAGAGGGCATATTTTTACCGAAGCCCCCATATCCAGTAGCACATTAAGCAACATTGTGGGGGATTTCCCTAACGGTTTAAACGACTCAGTTGTAGTTGATTTGAGTGCCAGGTCGCCCGCAGGACCACAAAGCAACATGTTGACCTGTTTATTATGTTTTTTTATAGTTTGAACAGACAACACCATAGCCATCATTTGGGTTTGCCGATCAGCTGAGGTGACGATTACATTCAGCCCTTTAACTTGTTCCGCATTGACTGCCCCGGCGCTAAGTAGCATAGAGAGCACAGTCAATGTAACCATTATCATCTTCATGATCTTTCAACCTCAATAGGTTAAAGTACAAGATTAATCATAATAACTGAAAACATACTGCAAAACAGGGGAGAAAAATTTTCTAAAGCTCTTGGTCAGCCTTGGCGGCAAAGATAAAGTCACTTTCCGTCAAGCCATCTATTTTATGAGTCCAGACGATTAATTTCACTTTCCCCCATGACAGACAGATATCAGGATGGTGACCTTGTCTCTCTGCCAACTCCCCAACTTTAATCGTGAAATCAAGGCCTTTTCTGAAATTGGTAAATAAATATTCCTTTTCCAGGTGCTTCTCTTCTATGAGGCTCCAATTGTTTCCCAGTTCCTCAAAAAATGTTTTCAGCTTTTCCCCCTTCAAAGGGGGGACACCAGTTTTGCATGGAATACATGTTTGATTTGCCAAGCCACTCATTTTATGCCTCCGTCTCTTAATTCTGTAGGATTAATGCTTGTCTGCCGGGTAGTATTTTAAAAGAGCCTCAACGGTTTCTTTTAGTTTTTCGGCATATTCAGGGTCAGTGTTTTGTTTGGCTTTCATGGCGGCAATCATTACCTCATGGTGTTTTATCAGTCGCTCACTATAATCTTTCTGACTTGACTTAACCCGTTGGGCCATAAAGTAATCACTGATGGTGGTGATAATTTTCTGGGCATGTTGTTCTTTCGTCATAACCCAGCGAACTAACTGGTTTTTTGATCGTGGATCATTTTTATCTGCGAGGATGACAATTAAATCGGCTGATTTTTTGATGGTAAAGGTGTCTTCAAGCATTGCCTGTACTCTCATGTGATCGTCAAAAATTCCGCAGGGGAGCTGGCAATGTGCCTGTGCTGTAGTCGTTCCGATACCAAATCCGGCGACAACCACAAATACAACAGTTAGGACA
>CAZEMY010000206.1:0-4233 GCA_964513405.1 uncultured Desulfobulbaceae bacterium | reverse complement strand
GCGTTGGAGCGGCTTGCCCAGAAAAAAATCAATGTTGATGAGATAATCAGCTGGAACTGGCTCGTAGTATTTCTTCTCTCTCAGCGGAGCTGAACCGGCAGATTGGGCTGCTTATTCATCGTTCCGGGCGGATAGAGACGGTAATTGTTGGTGATTTTGACAGAATTGTTATCCCAGCTCTAACTGGTATCGGTTCGGCCGGTGGTCGTCTGCGCGGTCTTCGTTGTATCCGTACCTCCCTTTCAGGCACCGGGATAAACGACGAAGATGTTATGGATATGGTCTGTCTGCGTCTTGATCTGCTCTCTGTTCTAACTATCAAAGATAAGTTGCCGGATCTTCTCTATACCATTCATCTCGTTCCTGAGTATGGTACAGGTAAGGGGTGGACAGAGCTTGACCCCGTCCATCCTGCCCGTCAGGATGGTTCCTGTCTTGAGCTGATAGAGAGCCTTGAAGCAGAGTTTACCCGTTTGCGTCCGGTGCGGGAGGTAGATAAAGGGTTGGACCGTGCTTTACTTGTTTCTGTGAGCACTGCCGGTCGGGATGAGGCGGCAGAATCTCTTGTCGAGCTTTCCGAACTTGCCCGCTCCGCCGGGGTGGAGGTTCTTGATACGGTAATCCAGAGAAGGCGGAAGATTCATCCCCGTTTTATTATAGGCAGGGGTAAGTTGATGGATATCATGCTGATTAGCCTTCAGCTTGGGGTGAACCTGCTCATCTTCGACCAGGAGCTAAGCCCTTCTCAGGTTCGCTCGGTTACCGACCATACTGATTTACGGGTAATTGACCGCACCCAGTTGATTCTTGATATATTTGCGAATCGGGCCAGGTCACGGGAGGGGAAGTTACAGATTGAAATGGCCCAGCTCAAGTACATGCTGCCGAGACTATCTGAAAGAGATGATGCCTTATCCCGTCTCACCGGGGGGATAGGGGCAAGAGGGCCGGGGGAAACCCGTCTTGAAATTGACCGCCGCCGGGTTAATGACCGGATTACCCGATTGGGCGGAGAATTGAAAAAGGTTTCCCGACAACGGTTTCATCGCCGTAGCCGGCGGAGAAAAAAGGATATCCCGGTAATTTCCCTGGTTGGTTACACCAATGCCGGCAAGTCCACTCTTTTAAACACCCTGACCAGGAGTGATATCCAGGCGGAAGATTTGCTCTTTGCTACCCTTGATCCAACCAGTCGCAGGCTCAAATTACCCCACGCCGTTGAAGTGATCGTCACCGATACGGTTGGCTTTATCCGTAATTTGCCTGCCGATTTATTCAAGGCCTTTGCCTCTACTTTTGAAGAGCTACAGGAGGCAGATCTGCTTCTCCATGTGATTGATCTTACCAATCCTCTCTGGCGGGATCATGTAAAGGTGGTGGAAGACCTGCTTGCTGAGCTGGAGCTTGAGAGGATTCCCTGTTTGAAAGTATTGAATAAAATAGACCGGGTTCGCAGTCAGGGGGGGAGTCTCCCCACCGTTGAGGATGGGGTATTTGTCAGTGCAATTGATGCGGAAACCCTGTCACATTTGTTGCTTAAAGTTGAAAAAGCACTCGTTATCACGGGGAGTTGAACTGGAAAGGAAGGTGAGGATGTAGCCCTTGTACCCTGTTTATAGCAGAGAGGTGTCAGCGTCGTTATTCGTACAGATGAAAACTTAATGATTGATATTCTGGTATGGGAGTCAAGATAGCACAACCAATATAGCCGTTGTGGATATTTTTAATGATTACTTCTCTTGTCAGGCAGGATTTGTTGTCTTTGTGAGCGAGGATATAAATTGTTCCCTTCATCCCCTCTTTCATATGCTGTGAATCCTTAACAGTAAAGCCTATTCCTTTTCGGGATATATTTTCTATGTTAATTCCACTCTTGATGATTCTGTTTAGTGCTGTAAAAGAACATGTGTCCGCAATCTTTAGTTTTTGGCGGTTATGACGACGAAATTCCAGCTTGAGATTAAATCTTTCCTTGCAAATACATTTGACGGAGAAGATATTTTTATTTTTGGGAAAATGTCCGACTTCAAGGCTCTTGACAAAGTAGCAGGCGGGGCATGAAATTATGGCAGTGCTGTTATGAACATATGCTGTCGTGGTTTTTGTTGTTTCCATTTAGCCCTTCCTGTTTAGTGTATTTAGGGTCGCAGATAAAACCCCAGGGCTTTGTCGTCGGGAGTGTTGGCAAAGAATTCACAACCGATGTGATTATTTTTTACTACCCTGATGTTGGCATCTTTTTTTATTTTAGACTTCTTTCTGTCGTTTAACTTGAACTCAAGAGCTACAGATAGACCAGGTTTTATGTGATGTGTGCCGGAAATGGTGAACCCCATGCCGTTGTTGGAGATATTTCGGATGTGAATTACGCCGCCGCCGGTTTTTTGGGGAGTTGTAATGGCATAAGTGCCGACCAGGTTTACAGGTTTTCGATAATGGCGGCGGAATTCCAAGTATAGAACAAATGTTTCCCCGCAACGGCAGCGAACCCGGATGGAATGTTTTTTATGTCGGTAGGGAGCGGCAGAGATATGTTTGGCAGTGTTACAGGCCGGGCAGATAACCGTGGCACTGTTGTTGCGGTTGACATATGATTTAATTTTTTTGAGTATCATCGTGTTTTTAGTTATAGATAATACAGGGATAATTTTCCAAAGCAGCTTCGGTTTCCGGGTCAAGCTCAGCTGCTACCTCATGAACCTGGTACTCGTGACCACACCCTCTGCAACAGAGCTTAACCTGCCGGCAGCGACGGGCAATTTCAAGTTTTTCCCCGCATTTTTTACATATCATGGTTAACCGGTGAGCTGGCTACGGGTAAAAACGGCCTGAAGCGGATAACCTGCCTTTGCCAGTTCTCTATCTCCGCCTTCTTCCCTGTCCACCAGCGTTGCAACTAATCCCACCTTATACCCTTCATCTTCGACCCGTTTTATAACTTTTATCAGGGTGCCGCCAGTGGTAACAACATCTTCTAACAAGGCAACCGTGCAACCGGACTTCAGGTTTGACTTTCCTTCCAGGTAATTGCCGGTTCCATGTCCCTTAGCCTCTTTACGGACAATAAAGGCGGGTATGGGCTGTTTATCCAACCAGCTGACGAGGGAGACAGCCGTGACCAGCGGGTCGGCTCCGAGGGTCATGCCTCCTACCGCCTCAATTGCGTTTGCTGAACCATTAAGAACTTCATAGAGGAGGCGACCGCAAAGGTAGCCTCCTTCGGCATCAAGGGTGGTCTGTTTACAATCGATATAGAAATCTGATTTTTTCCCGGAAGTCAGGGTGAATGAGCCTTTGCGGTATGATTTTGTAAGGAGAATCTCTTTTAATCGTTGTCTCTCGTCCATGTATGTCTGTCCGTGCTGAAGATTGATCTGTATCAGTTAATTTAATGATTTTAATTATTCCAACAAATTATTATTACACCTTTTGCTAAAAAAGCATAGATGATTTTTTAACCTGTCCATTATTTATGTGGTATAATATTCTGTTGGTAGTTAGTATGAACTGGTTGCAAACTCGTTGATTGTTATCTGTTTTTGAACTTATAGCTGTTAACTTACGAAGGATATACCGGAGGTAGGACTGTGTGTGGAATTGTAGGATATATTGGCAGCCGTCGGGTTGTCCCCATCATCATCGAAGGGCTTCGTCGTCTTGAGTACAGAGGGTATGATTCAGCCGGTCTCGTTTATTTTCATGAGGGTGAGCTGGTTAAATTTAGAGCTCCGGGCAAGCTGATTCATCTTGAAGAGGTTGTGGATGATTATATCGGTGTGGACAGCCGGATAGGTATTGGCCACACCCGCTGGGCAACCCATGGTGCTCCTACCTTGGATAACGCCCATCCCCACAGCGATTGCAGTGGAGAACTGGTGCTGGTCCAGAACGGGATTATTGAGAACTACGGTACTTTGAAAAAGGAACTGCTTGATAAAGGGCATGTCTTTACTTCAGAGACCGATACCGAGGTACTGGTACACCTGATTGAAGAATATCTTAGAGATGATTTGGCTGCCGCGGTCAAAGCCGCCCTTGAGAGAGTGGAAGGCTCGTACGCCATTGCCGTACTTTGGGCAAAGGAACCGGATAAGCTGATCGCTGTGCGCAATCAATGTCCTCTGGTGATCGGGGTTGCTGACAAGGGGTGTTTTGTTGCCTCCGATATTCCGGCTCTCCTTCCCTATACCCGCAATGTTATTTTCCTTAATGATAAGGAAATGGCAATCCTTG
>CAZEMY010000205.1:0-4240 GCA_964513405.1 uncultured Desulfobulbaceae bacterium | reverse complement strand
TCTCCGGCGGCCAGAAACAACGCATATCCATTGCCCGTGCTATGCTCAAGGATGCTCCCATCATCCTGCTTGACGAGGCCACGGCTGCACTCGATCCGGAAAATGAAATTCACATCCAGCAGGCAATTCAGGAACTGGTCAAGGAAAAAACCGTGGTGGTCATTGCCCATAAACTGCAAACCGTCCGCAATGCTGACCAGATCATTGTTATAAAAGACGGACACATCCTGGAGACAGGAAGGCATTCTGATTTACTTGAACGGAAAAGCTTATATGCCCAGTACTGGGAGACCCAGCAGACAACCGGAGGCTGGAAGATTTGTACTGATTCCAGGGAGTTAGGGGGACACCATACTTAATTATTGACTGTCGCAGCATTAGAAGTTAAGGGGAAGAGGACGGATTTATTTTATAGTAGCATGTGTATTTAGGATTGGAAATAGTAGTGGTTATGGAAACTATTACTAACAAAAAAAGGCACCGGATAAACCGGTGATGCGGGGCGTTCACGGCGGCTTCGCCGCCGTGAACCGTGGTGCTGACTTCATCAAGCACCTTGCACAGTGCAGTCAAGCTGCGCTTGCCCGCACTGCACACGGTGCTGGTCAGCACAGCGATTATCTTCAAAATAAACTTTAGAAAATCACATGAGTATGATAATAATTCTATAGGAATATGGAACCTCATATTGGAAAATTCGAAAAGCCAGGCGTTATTAACAGATGAAAAGGAAAATTTAATTTATGCTATCTTTAAATGAAATCAGGCAGAGTTTAAGCACTCAAAAGTCAATACTTCAAAAAAAATACAAGATCAATCGCTTAGGGATCTTTGGTTCATATGTTCGAGGTGAGCAAAAACAAGAGAGTGATCTGGATGTTTTGATTGACTATGAAGAGGTTCCAAGTCTCATTACGCTAATTGAAATCGAAAACCATCTAAGTGAATTACTTGGGGTAAAGGTTGACTTAGTGACACGAAAAGGAATTAAGCCCCAACTCAGGAGTTACATACTTGAGGAGGTTGTCTACCTATGAGCGAAAAAATTATTTTACATTTCCTTGAGGATATTCTTGAGGCAATTGAAGCTATCGAAAGATTCATACGGCAAATGGATTTTGAACAGTTTCAGAGTGATGAAAAGACAATTCGTGCTGTTGAAAGGGAATTTGAGATTATTGGTGAAGCGGTGAAAAAACTTCCTGAGACAATCACCAAGGATCACCCAGCGATTCCCTGGAAAGCAATTGCGGGTATGAGAGATCGTTTAATCCATTACTACTGGAACACAGAAGTTGAGATTCTCTGGAAAACCGTTGAGGAATCATTACCTCCATTCAAAAGCTCCATAATAGAAATAATCAAAGAGAATCAAAAAGATAACAATTGAATGGAGAAGGATTGCTTACACTGCGCTCGTTCCTCGCTCCGTTCCAGCAACCTCTCATTCAAACGTTAGTGCCTGACTTCCTGCGAAGTTAACAGGCTTGTCGAACAAAACGGACTACGGAGAGAAAGCCGAAATATAGCAAAGCCGGACATCGCCAATTCCCCGACTGATATCCGTGTCGTTGGGACAAAAACAGCCGGGCAATGGACATCGAAGAATTATCGGATTTAGCGAATATGGCACTGGTTCAGTTTGATAAAAAAAATAAATTAGCCTTTCTGTCCTCTTATGTCTGGCATTGCCTCGTCACACCGCTCTGCGGTGTGACGCTTTGTGTCCCTATGCAAAACCGATTCCGGCACTAACCCGCTATACAAAACTGCCTTGTAAACAGCCGGTGAGTGCCGGATGCTGCATATTCTGCCTCTCTTTTTTTGTTTTTCCTGTTGACCAGGCCAGCATATATCGATCCAACCTGACAATATTGACATCCTGCTTATGGTTGATAGTTTTGACAAAACATTCTGCTGACCAACGTGTCTCCTCTGTCGCTTTGACAGATTGGATGGTTATTGCTTCAAATATACCCGGCTGTGATGATAAGCAATGCTTTTTTACAGCTTCTTTTATGGTCCAAATAAGGGTTATGGCGGCTTCTTCATCATTTCCAATTGCTCTTTTTGCCATTTGTATTTCAGTTTCCGTGGCTACTCTTTTTTTGACCCTGAGGATTTGCCGGCTGATTTTCTGGATGTCAACCCCGCAAGGGGCATCGGCCGTTAATGCTGCACAGAACTGGCGGCTGTGGGAAATGGAGAAATGTAGACCAGGCAAAGTTGGGCTGAGCTGCGGACAGCCATGAATATCCGGGAGAATGGTATATCCGGCGGGCCGGAATGCTTCGCTGCTTTGTCTAAATAATCCCCACTTTGCTGCAATTCTTCCGGACAACCATTCATTGTATCGTTTTCTGAGGCGGAGCTTACTTAAGTACACTTTTTCTTCCGGGCTGAGCCATTGGTCAATAAGTGTGTTATTGCCAGGGAAAATACGACCAACCATGTGAATATCAACCATGGTAATATCCTTATTTCCCTGTTTCCTACTGTATAACAGCAGGCCGGATGGATGGGTTTGTCTGCTAAAAAAAGAGTTCATCTATTTGCTTCCGGTTCTAGGGTTCGGGGTCACGCTTTTCCATTATACCCGTGCCATTTATTGTTTAAATTGTTCTTCAGGCAGAGTATAATCATCCTCGTTTGTACTTTCATAGTGTTTTTCCGTTTACAGGTAATTAATTTAATATAAAACTGATTTGCCTTTTTTCATTACTGGAGTCTTTGATGTCGTTTTCTGATATAAATTTGTTTGATCTTGTTGTCGGGGTTATCTTTCTACTTCTCGTGGTTCGTGGAGGCTGGACTGGTTTTGTTCGTCAGTTGGCAACTTTCTTTGCTTTGATAGGCGGTTATCTGCTGGCTGGTCGTTATAGTGGAGAGGTTATGGTATTTATTGAGCCGTTTGTGGACAACCCCAAGCTGGTATTTTTGATATCTTTTGCTCTGTTATTTTGTCTTACTGCCCTGGTGTTCATTATGATAGGGGCTTTTATGAGGAAAATGGTGGAGTTTACCATGCTTGGCTGGTTTGATCGGCTGTTGGGGATGTTTCTCGGGGGGGCAAAAGCCTGGGTAGTCTGCTCCTTTGCCTATATGTTTCTGGCATCAAGTTTGTCCGGCAGCAATACTCTGCTTAACCAATCCATAAGCGGCCCATACCTTGCCGAGGGCGGGAAAATACTTAATCAGTTTATTCGCGACCCTGAAATTCAAAAACATTTTATACCTCGTAAACCTGCTATCCCCGCTGATAAACCTGAGCCGGAGCCTGAACCTGAGAACAAGGTGCAATAAAGCGACGGATAAAGAAAAGGGAACCGCTACATTCCGATGTGGGGTACTTTTTGAAAATAGATTAATAGTTAACAGAATTCATTAAATCCTATATTATTACAAAAATATGGCTGGCAAATCACCTTGCTCTTACTGGCAAAGATCATATCGTGATCTTTTTCAGGCTGACCTAATGGCAAGTCGGGTGCGGCTGGCAGAGACGGATATTCATATCCTGGCTCCGGTTTCGGTTGCTGACGAGGCACTTGGCTTTGCTGTCCGGGCAAGGATAGAGATAGAACAATATATTAAGTGCAACCCTGATTTTATAAATTCGTTTATACCTCTGGCCCTTGATGTTGACGCACCGGAAATAATTTGTAAAATGCTTGTTGCCGGCCAGGCGGCAGGAGTAGGCCCCATGGCGGCCGTGGCAGGAGCCATAGCCGAATTTGTCGGCGAAAACCTGCTTGAGAGGGGATGCGGGCAGGTGATTGTCGAAAATGGCGGCGATCTTTTTATCCGTAGAAGTAAAGATTGTACGGTTGCTGTTTATGCGGGAGAATCTCCCCTGAGCGGTCGGGTTGGTATCAGGCTCAGGGCGGAGCAGATGAGTTGTGGAGTTTGTACTTCGTCGGCATCCATAGGACACTCAAAGAGTTTTGGGGCTGCGGATGCGGCTGTGGTTGTGGCAAAATCAGTGTCCCTTGCCGATGCCTTAGCGACCAGACTGGGAAATGAGGTAAAGGATGAGCCCGGGGCAATAGAGGAGGCTCTACATGTTGTCAAAAATATTCCCGGGGTAATCGGGGCGTTGGTGATTGCCGGTGATAAAATGGGGGCTTGGGGTGATTTGCAGTTAACAGAAACCAGAAGCCAGAAACCAGAAACCAGAGGATAGAGGCTCCCCTCGTTCCCACGCTTGTATGGTGGAAGTAGTTAAATAATTAATCTTTTT
>CAZEMY010000204.1:0-4268 GCA_964513405.1 uncultured Desulfobulbaceae bacterium | reverse complement strand
GGGGTGGCAGGCTCAAGGTCAGTTCAGGGTCAAGAAGGGCAACATCAGGATAGAGCGGGTCGCCGTTCATCCCGCCTTTGGAACCGGTTTCCTCGTTAATAAATACTGCGGTGAAGGTTACCTCTGCTCCGGTACCCGCTGAAGTTGGAATCATTATCTTGGGTAGACCGGCTTTTTTTATTTTTCCGATACCAAGATAATCAATAGCATTACCACCATTGGTTAAAAGGATGGAAATTGCTTTGGCCACATCCATGGCAGAACCTCCACCGGCACCAACAACGCAGTCGCACCCATTTGAGCGGGCTAACTCTGTACCGTTATCGGCAAGTCGCAACCCCGGCTCCGGATCGATTTGATCGTAAACTATATATTTTACCCCCGCTTTATCAAGAGGGGCACTAATGGTTTTATCCAACCCTGCTTGGACAAGACCGGGATCTATGACAAGAAGTGGTTTTTCTGCTCCGGTACTGTTGATTATTTCCGGAAGAGTCTGAATCAGGCCCTTACCAAAATGAATCCGGGTCGGCTGGGTAATGATAAATGATTTATTGTCCATGATGTTTCTATATGTTTGATTTTTAGTTACGCTAATTTTCATATTCATATAACTTGCTACTTCGCCTTTACTATGTCATGGTTCGCCAATATTGTAAAGATGTATGTAACAGAGGACAGAAGACAGAGGACAGAAGACAGAATAGTTAGTGCTTCGCAGTATCAGGAGACCTAAGAGGTTTGTTTTTCAGCCTTTGCCTTTTTATCCTCCATCCTTTATCCTTTATCCTCCATTCCTGGTACTCTGATAACTATGCAGCTAAGCCGTTCTGAACAGAAACGACGCATAAAAGAGATTGAACAGCTTGTAAAAGAACTGGTTGATCTGCCGAAAACGGTTCTGGACAATCTCCCCTGCGAGCCTGAATTGTTGAGCTCTTTTCAGGAAGCACAGGCCATGAAGGGAGGAGCAAGAAAAAGGCATCTTAAATACCTGACCAAATTGCTCAAGGGTGAATCTCTGCATGAACTGTATGCTTTTCTTTCCAAAAGAAAAGGTAACAATTTAGATGAAAAAAGGAAATTTCATGAGTTGGAATACCTGAGAGACCGATTGCTCGATGAGGCAATAAGTAAACGAAAAGTTCTTCGCAGCGAGCAAAGGGAGTTAGAGGAGACATGGTCGGGTGAAACCATCTCTGAAATAACAAGGAAGTTTCCCGAAATTGACAGCATCGCTTTAAGCAGGTTGTCCGCAATATTTGCCCGTACCCGCCAGATAAGACATAGCCGGGAAGTTTTTCGTCTTCTCAAGGCAGCTCAGTGCCAGATTACAGGTATTAGATGACGGAGGGAAAGCTTTCAACTTGAGCCTTATTATTTAATGTGCTTCCTTACAATGCAGTAATTTTTAAAAGGTAATAACAAAAGATATGGAATACATGCAGGGGACAGTAGGGCGGGTATTTTATATAAGGTTTGACCATGGTGAAAACCTGCTGGATGAGTTGAACCGGCTTGCTGAAAAAGAAAATATTCGCTGTGGATGGTTTCAGTTATTTGGTGGATTAAACGGTGTTGATGTGGTGACCGGCCCTGCCAAGCCGGTAATGCCTCCAGATCCTATATGGGAAAAACTTGAGAACTGTCGTGAAACATTAGGAGTTGGATCAATATTTTTTGATAATGATAAACCTCTTATTCATCTCCATGCGGCCATGGGACATCATGGTGAGACTTTGACAGGCTGCGTAAGAAAACGAGCCGAAGTTTATCTTGTCATAGAGGCTGTAGTCTATGAGTTACAGGGAATGGATATTTCCAGACCATGGTTTGAAAAAGGTGGTTTTAATCGTTCGGAGATGAAATAACAAAAAAAAACCTTTCGGGAGTAATATGTCCCCTCGTTCCCCCGTTCTGCGTGGGAACGCAGGGCAACCTGATTGACAGAAGTAAGGTGTAAATGATGGGAGAAATATCCGTTCCCACGCAGAACGGGAATTAATATGTTATAGCACTTCACAAGCCATTTTACTCATCCACACAATCAACAACAAGAATCCTGTCTCCCGCTTGGAGAGACTGACCTACCTTTGTCGCTATTGACCCCACAGTCCCCGCGACCTCACTGACCAGCGGAGTTTGCATTTTCATGGCTTCAAGGATTGCCAGCTGATCTCCGGCCTTTACATCCTGACCTTCCTTAACCGAAATTTCATAGACATTACCGGCAAAAGGGGCATGTACGACTCCCTGTTTTGCAAGGGCATCTATCTCCTGTTTTGAAAGGGTAGCTGCTCCTCCCCCATGCTCCTGAACCGGAGCGGCAATCACATAATTTCTTTGGTGATGGTCGACATTGAGATAGACATTGGCCTTACCAACTTCATTCTCGTGGCTGGGACCTATTTCGATGATATGCTCTTTGCCGTTATGGTCGCGAAACACCAATCTCTCTCCCAGCTTGAAACCGTCTTGTCTGAAGAAAATTGAGGGGGGCAGGACATAGGTATGTCCAAACTCTTCTGTAAATTTGAAGAAATCAACAGCATCATTTGGGTGCTGGAGATATAGCACTAACTGTTGTTCAGTTGGTTCTTTCTCTAATTTTTCGCTTAGTTCTTTTCGTTCCTCATCTATATCAATATCATCAATCTGTTCCATACCCCCATCTCTATCGAGGATTTTCTGCCAATCCGAGCCAAAAACCTTTTCATAAATCCATTCATTGGGCTGGTAGAAGGGAAATGGGCCGTATTTGCCAAGAAGCAGATTTTTCAGATCCCCTGAAGGGTTTCCGTATCTGTCATCATCAAGAACATTGGCAACCGCAGTGGTCCAGAGTATCTGGGAGCCTGGGGTTACGCTCCAGTAGTTGCCGAGTTCTTTTTGCACCTCAGGCAGCTCTTTATGAAGGATGTCCGGCATTCTGTGGAGGAAACCCCCTTTTGCTGCCTGCTCCAGGCTGGAACCCATGGCTCCGCCGGGTAGTTTGTGGGTCTGGACAGTTGGCATAAACCCTTTAATCTGGGACTCAAATTGGGCATAGTATGGTCGTTCATCATGGATGGCATCGGAAGTTCTGATTATAGCATCTTCGTCAATGCCAATAGCAACCATGTCGTAATCTTTCAGGGTCTGGATTACAGTCAGGGCAGGCGGAGGTCCGTAAAAGCCGGTAAAGGCGTGATCGGATGCATCGACAATGGTTGCTCCATTTAATGCTGCGGCAACAATTCTACCTATATCGTTGCCATCGGTGTTATGACCATGGTAGTGAATAACAAGCTCAGGATATTTTTGTTTGATTGCGTTGACCAGCTCACCAATTCGTTTTGGGGTGCCGAGACCGCCATGGTTTTTGATGCAGAGGATAATCTCCTGGCCGGTGACATCGAGAATTTCCTGGACTTTACTGACATAGTATTCATCGGTATGTTCCGGGCCGGTTGAAAAACAGATACAGGGTTCGTTTATTTTCCCGGCTTTGGCTACCTCTTCAAACACAGCCTTCATGTTGTCTATATGATTCATAAAGTCAAAGGTACGCCAGACATCGATATATTTGGCAAATTCCCTGACGGTCATGCGGATAACATTTTGCGGGTAAGGTCGGTATCCAAACAGATTAACCCCTCGACAGAGGGTTTGAAACATGGTGTTTGGCATTTTCTCCCTGAGCAGTTCAAGCTTGAGGAAAGGGTCAACCTGCTTGCGGAGCATATCAACATGTACGGATGCCCCGCCGCTTATTTCAAGGGAAAAATATCCGGATTCTTCACGGGGTTTGGCGGCAAGGAGGTCGGTATGAAGAAGGATACGGTTTTTAAAATCCGACTGGGACATATCTCGTGCTGTATTGGTAATATAATAGCCATCTGCATTTTGCAGAGTTTTAATCACCGTGGCGGTGTCCATACTGGTTGTAATCCGTGTCATATCTGTATCCATGTCTTGTTTTTAGATTAGGAGTATTCGTGTCATAGGGCAGATAAAACCAGGTAGATAGCGGAGACTCCGCATGCGAAGCACCAACTATTCTGTACCCTGTACCTTGTCCCCTGATAACTATGATGCGTAAGTATTTGAGCCTTTATGGTGTATTTCAGCAATCAGGCGGGCTATTTTGTTTACCTCGCCGCTATCTTCTTCATAATTGAAAAGCTGCTCGTTTTCCTCAAGGAATGAAGTGTCAAATATTCCATCTTTAAAATCGGGATGATTGATCAGATTAAGATAAAATGGAATGGTTGTTTTAGGGCCGGTGA
>CAZEMY010000203.1:0-4287 GCA_964513405.1 uncultured Desulfobulbaceae bacterium | reverse complement strand
TGAAGTCCCTCTCAGGAGAGAGTTTTCCAGATCAAAACTTATGGCAATCAGATGGTGAGCCGCCGTGGTTGCAGTTTTGCTATCCGCAGTTCCTTTTGCCGGGGAAATAAGGGAAAACATGAAAAACAGGGAAAACAGGATTATTGTACCATTGTTAGTAAGTATATTTTTGTTTTTATGGCTTTTCATAGGTCTTTTCCTTGAAAAAATTCTATTTTTATTGTAGCGATTCTGGTCTTAGGCTTTGGGTTTCAGGTTTTGGTTCTGTAACTCTAAGTTCGCTGCTCAAAACTTACTTGCAGGGGGTAAATAATGAAACAGTACCGGATAAAGATTATAAATGCTATAGCTTCTGAAGGGCTGGATCTGTTTGATGAAAGATATATTATCCATGAAGATGAGGATAATCCCCAGGGGATTGTGGTTCGTTCCGGTAAAGTTGCTCTTGCTGAGTATTCTGATCTGCTTGCCATAGCGAGAGCCGGGGCCGGGGTAAATAATATTCCTGTTGATGAAGCCACTGAAAAGGGAATATGTGTGTTCAACACCCCTGGCGCCAATGCCAATGCGGTGGTTGAACTGCTCTTCACCATGCTGGGGGTATGGCTTCGCAATGTCCATCATTCTTTGCTGTTTTGCCAGGGGTTGGTCGGGCAGGAGTCCGCTGCTATGAACAAGACCGTTGAGGCCCGGAAAAAACAGTTTAAAGGGGTTGAGATGGCTGGTAAGACCATGGCGGTTGTCGGGCTTGGTAAAATCGGGACCCAGATTGCCAATGCCGCTATTCATCACAAGATGAAGGTTATCGGTTATGACCCTTTTCCGGTGCTGAATAATATTCATATTCTTTCCCCACGGGTTGAGCTTGCAGGTTTAAGGCGGGAAGTTCTCGCAGTTGCTGATTTCGTTACGGTTCATGTGCCGCTGAATAAGAAAACCACGGACATGGTATCCACTGAATTTATTGAAGCCATGAAGGCGGGAGCCCTGCTTTTTAACTATTCCCGCGGGCCGGTGGTTGATGAGGATGCTGTTCTTTCCGCTCTCTCTTCCGGTAAGCTGAGTGGGTATATTACAGATTTTCCTTCTCCGGGACTGGTGGGACATGAAAAAGTTCTTATCTCGCCTCATCTCGGTGCTTCAACCGTGGAGTCAGAAGATAAATGTGCAACCATGGCGGTACAGGAACTAAAGAGTTATCTTGAATACGGGCATGTAAGTCATAGTGTAAATTTCCCCAATCTGGAGAACATACCAGCGGCCTGGGTAGATTCCCGCCTGATTGTTATTAACCATGATAAGCCTGGCATGATTGGCAGATTTACCAATATTCTTGGCAGGCATAACATAAATATCATCAGTTTTGCCAATGAGAGTAACGGTACGCTTGGTTATAATTTAATAGATTGTGAATGTCAGGTTTCATCGGTGGTACAACGGGAAATAGAAGAGATTGACGGGGTTATCAGAACCAGGGTTATTTGTTTACAATAGTTTTTATTTTTTTAAGGAGAAGTTATGGGCAGGACTGTTGCGGAAAAAATATTAGCGGCACATCTCATAGAGGGTGAGCTGGTTAAGGGAGAAGAAATAGGAATCAGGATTGATCAGACTCTTACCCAGGATGCCACCGGAACCATGGCTTACCTGGAGTTTGAGGCTATTGGTATTCCCAGGGTCAAGACTGAAGTGTCGGTCAGCTATGTGGATCATAATCTGGTTCAGTCTGATTTTAAAAATGCTGATGACCATGTTTTTCTCCAGGGGATGGCCCGCAGGTTTGGTCTTTACTTTTCTCCGCCTGGAAATGGTATCTGTCACCAGGTTCATCTTGAGAGGTTTGGTATCCCCGGTAAAACGCTGCTTGGTTCCGACTCCCATACTCCCACCGGCGGAGGGCTGGGGATGCTGGCCATGGGGGCTGGCGGTCTCGATGTTGCCATGGCCATGGCGGGTAAACCGTTTTATCTGATAATGCCAAAGATTTATGGAATAAAACTAATTGGAAAACTTTCGCCATGGGTGGCTGCCCGGGATGTGCTTCTTGAAGTGTTACGGCAGCTAACTGTCAAAGGCGGGGTTGGTTACATAATGGAATATTTCGGACCCGGGGTGAAGAGTTTAAGTGTTACCGACCGGGCGACCATAACCAACTTCGGGGCTGAGCTTGGTGCCACCACTTCATTGTTTCCATCCGATGAAAATACCTTGGACTTTTTGACTGCTCAGGGCAGAGAATGCGACTGGCAGGAGTTGCTGGCCGATGAGGACGCAGTTTATGACCAGGTTCTGGAAATTGATATGTCATCCCTTGAGCCGATGATTGCCTGTCCGTCTTCCCCTGATAATGTGGTCAAGGTCAGCGAGGTGGCTGGTCGTCCGGTTGCTCAGGTTATCGTTGGTTCCTGCACCAACTCATCTTTGCGGGACTTGACCGCGGTGGCTTCTATTCTGGAAGGTCGGGAAGTTAGTCGGGAGGTCAGCTTTGAAATAAATCCCGGCAGCCGTCAGGTTCTGGAAAACCTTACCGCAGAGGGAAAAACCCTGCCCATGTTGCAAGCTGGAGCAAGGATTCATCAGGCCGGCTGCCTTGGCTGCATAGGGATGGGGCAGGCCCCTCCCTCCGATACGATTTCTCTGCGAACTTTTTCCCGTAATTTTCCGGGGCGAAGCGGTAATAAAGGAGACCAGGTGTATCTGTGCAGTCCTGAAGTGGCTGTGGCTTCGGCGATAAAGGGTTGCATAACTGATCCCCGTGAATTGGGAGAGTATCCATCTTTTACCTTGCCTGCCAAGTACCTGCCCGGTGATGAACGGATTGAAGAGCCATGGCCGGAAGGGAGTGAGGTGGAAGTTATCCGTGGCCCCAATATCGCTCCTTTTCCTGATTTTGAGCCAATGCCGGAAAGCTGGAAAGGCAAGGTGATCCTCAAACTTGGCGATAATATTACCACCGATCATATTATGCCTGCCGGGGCGAAGATATTACCGCTTCGCAGTAATATTCCGGCCATCAGCGAGTATGTGTTTGACTCGGTTGCCGAAAATTTTGCCGCTGAAATGAAAGAGGCAGCAGGAGCCGGTCATTTCGGGGTCGTGGTGGGCGGTGATAACTACGGCCAGGGCTCAAGCCGGGAACATGCTGCCCTTGCCCCCCGTTATCTTGGTGTTCAAGTGAAGATCGTTAAAAGTTTTGCCCGTATCCATAAGGCCAATCTCATTAATTTTGGTATCCTGCCCCTTGAGTTTGCCAACCCCGATGATTACGATAAATTAAAAGGTGGTGATGAGCTGGTAATCAACGGTATTCGCCAGTCATTACTTGATGACCTGAAGGAGGTGGAGGAGGTGGAGGTTGAGGTGAATGGAATTGCAATTAAAGCGGTACTTGATCTTTCCCGCCGTCACAGGGAGATCATGGTTGCCGGCGGCCTTCTCAACTGGGCAAGGTGATTCAGGTTACTGTCTTGGGGAAATGATACTTTGATGTAACTTTTTTTTTCATTAAAAGAAAATAATAATGAGACTTCCCGATGATACATTGATCGCTCAAGAGAAACTCAGGCAATATCTGCTAACTCTGAAAAAACGAAACGACAAATCGCAATGGCTGGCCCAGGCAGGATATACTCTTGAAAACTGGCAGGTATTAGAAAAGGATCTAAGGAATAAGATCTTATCAGTTGATGCCACACCGACTGAAAACACAGAATATGGGCAGATGTATGAAATTAAACGAAAGCTGATTGGCCCAAACGGGGAAAAATTGCCGGTGTGTACAGTTTGGATGACGGAAACCGAAACGGGCAACACAAAATTCATAACCATGTATCCCGACAAAAGGAGATAAGAGAATGGCATTTGAATTATTCGAAGAAGTTGTTTTAGTAAAAGATATTCATAGAAGAGGTCTAAAAAAGGTGATGTGGTAACTATTGTTGAGCACCATCCTGTTTTTGATGGAGAAGACGGTTATTCACTGGAATTATTTAATGCAGTCGGAGATACAATAGCAGTGATCGTTGTATCTGAGTCAGCAATTAAACCGTTAACTGTCAATGAAGTTTTTAGTACCCGTTCTTTGGCAGCAGCGTAAAAATAATGAAGGATTGGAGTTTCGGAGTATAGTTCCGTAGTTCCGGGGGCAGTATGTGTAATTGTCTTGATTCCGCAAAGAGTTGATATACTGTCCCCGGAACTGCATGTCTTTCTCAACCGGGCAACCAGAATCGAGATAAACCAGGTAGATAGCGTAGACTTCGAGCGGAGACTCCGAATGCGAAGCAC
>CAZEMY010000202.1:0-4317 GCA_964513405.1 uncultured Desulfobulbaceae bacterium | reverse complement strand
TACTGATCCAGACACCAGACAGTAATCTGTCTCGCGGGATGCGACATATAAACGGGGTTTATACTCAACGTTTCAGTCGTTGCCACAAAAAGGAGGGGCAACTCTTTCGCGGTCGCTATAAGGCAGTTCTTATTGATGCCGATAGTCATCTCCTTGAGGTTCTAAGATACATCCACAGAAATCCTCTGAAGGCGGGTATAGTCAAGACTCTTGGTGATTATAGCTGGAGCAGTCATCAGGGATATATATCGCGTGCAAAAAAATGGTCATGGCTGTACAGGGATGTCCTTCTTACCATGCTCACACCTATAAAGAAAAGACAAAAACCAGCGTATATTGATTTTGTCTCGAAGGGAGAACCTGAACAGGTCGAGAAATTCTATTCTCTGAAAAACCTGCCGTCTATTTTTGGAAGTGATCTGTTTAAAGAGTCTAACAGGGATAAATTTTATAGTCTGGCAAACGAACCGGAAATACCTGAATCGAAATTTCTGGCTCCGGATGTGGAGAAGGTGATTCTTGCAGTATGTGATTTCTACGGGATTTCCAGGAAAGAAATGCTAATATCGAGAAGAGGGAATCAGAACCTGGCAAGGGATGTGGCAGTTTACCTTGTTCGCCGTTTATGCCGTATGACGCTCCCGTGTGTAGGCATGGAGTTTGGAATCAATAACTACAGTACAGTGAGCAGTATAGTTCAAAGAGTTAAATCACGATTAAAAAATGATACACGACTCTTAAAAGGACTGAACACCATGATGAAGGCAGTTGCTAAGAGTCAAAAGCGGACTTGACCCCTTTATGACCTTGTCAAGGCGACAGAAGAGACAAGCCGTTGGTCAGCAGAATGTTTTGTCAAAACTATCAACCATAAGCAGGATGTCAATATTGTCAGGTTGGATCGATATATGCTGGCCTGGTCAACAGGAAAAACAAAAAAAGAGAAAAATGCCTGAACTACCTGAAGTAGAAGTTATCCGCCGCGGTCTGTTGAAACATCTGCGAGGAAGAACTGTTACCGCCATCACCTGGAGCGGGAAAAGCCTACGAACAACCATGCCGTATAAACAACTGACAAGATGTATTCAAGGAGAGACAATCCTGACAGTAGAGCGAAGGGCAAAATACCTCCTCTTGAGGATGGAAAGTGGCAGTGTCCTGATTATTCATCTCGGCATGACCGGAAAAACTGGCATTTTCCCGGTTGCCACGCCAAAGGCAAAGCACGACCACCTCTGCCTGTCTCTCGATGGAGACATGGAAATGCGTCTTAACGATACCCGCCGCTTCGGATCGGTTGCTGTCTGGTCTAAAGAAACAGCCACCAAAGACGAACAAAACTTTTCCGAGAGTCAGGGGATAGAGCCTTTCAGCCAGGATTTTAACGGTGAACAACTCGCCCGGATGGCAATTAAAAAGAACACGGCTATAAAGACTTTTCTCATGGACAGCAGACGCATTGCCGGGGTAGGCAATATATATGCAAACGAAACCTTGTTCAGGGCAGGGATTTTACCCAATACTCCGGCGGGAAAATTAAGCTTGGAAGAGTGGCAAAAAATCACTGATATATGCCGCAATATATTATCAGATGCCATTGAGGCAGGGGGAAGCACTGTTTCAGACTTTATCAACAGTAGCGGAGAACCGGGATACTTTCAATTGCAACTACAAGCTTATGGCAAAGAAAACTCTCCCTGCCAGCTATGCGGGACAACAATAAGAAAAACAATGATTGGCGGCCGGGCATCGTTTTTCTGCCCGGCATGTCAGCGGTTACCAGAAGACAGATGACAGAAGTCAGAAGCCAGAAAGGTTAGTTTATTTGTAACTATTCAGGTAGCACCTTGATTTAGCAAAACCACCGCACTGTAACTGTTCAGGGGTGCTTCAGATTTGTTCATTTTCGTTTGTGCCGCATATGCAGTTATATGTAAACAGGCTGAAATGGACGAAGAGGTAGATAGCGTAGACTTCGAGCTGTTCTGGCTTCTGTCCTCTGATTTCTAGCTTCTGGTCAGGAAACCGTCAAATCCTCACGAATCTGAGTTCTGGGTCCGCCATGAGCGGATGCTCTCCAGTCACGAATTGGTGCCGACTTTGTCATTTCCTCCTGGCGATTTAGACGACCCATAAGATCATAAATCATCTGCCAGATACACTCAACTGCGGGATCAATCTCACACTCTCCAGCAACAGAACCACCACATGGACCATTCATCAAGCTCTTGGCACAGCGAGCAACCGGACAGAGACCACCAGTTAAGTGAATGACACAGTCCCCGCAGCCGGCACACTGCTCACTCCAGACACCCTGCTCAGCAGAACCGCCAAAAAAAGTGGTGTTCAAAGCCGGAAAAACATTCTCCGAAGGACGCAAATTAGCAATAAAATTAACCCCAACCCCACAGGCAGTGGAGACTATGGCATCATATTTACCCTGCCACTGATCAATTCCTTCAAGATACTCCCGATCACACTGACGAACCAGTGAACCTTCAACAACCTCTATGTCCCGATGGTCATTCTTTTTCATACCAAGACGAATCAAAGAAGCAAGTATACCAGCTTCCCGCTCTCCACCAGCAGAACATACGGTCACGCACCCTCTACAGGCCAAGACCAGAACTTTCCTGCAGTCCTTAACCATCTCCAGTATCTCGGCAAGAGGCTTCCGTTCAGCAATTATCATATTACACCCTTATATCAGAGGATAAAGGAAGAGGTTCGAGATTCGAGGATCAAATGATTTAGTGTGCTTCGCATTCGGAGTCTCCGCTCGAAGTCTGCTGTACAGACAAGGCATGCCTTGCCTGTACCTGGTTTATATCCGTCCGTTGTCCTCTATTCTTTATCCTCGGTTCCTTACTCAAGTTTATGCAAAAGGACTGGGACCCATTTCTCCAATCCGCTCATCCATCTCTATACCCGCAGCCACAAACTCAGGACTAAGGCCACGGGGCAGATGATACATCATCACCCTATCCGGCTCCACGGCAAGTTCATCCAAGGCATTGCGAACCGCAATCACCCTCCTCGCTGCCCGCTCGCTTCCTTTGACATTATGGCACCCATCCGTTGGACAACCAACCACATATACGCCATCAGCACCATCTTCAAATGATTTAAGCAAAGCCAGCTCATCTAACTTGCCGGTACAGACCAACCTGTGAACACGAATATTTTGCGGAAAACCAAGCGTCTCAAGTTCTCCCCCCTGGCTCGCACACCCCTGCTGAGAGGTATAATGACAGGTAAACAATCGAATGTCCGGGACAAAGCTCATAATATAAACTCTCTTTAAAATAGGTAACTATACTAAGGGGCAAGCGACTTCATTTCGCAAAGCACCGAATTTATAACTGCTCACAGCAGCAATTACAAGAATATTTAAACCGTGGAGGCAGTCAGCAACCGCTCATCTTCTGTTTCGTTCAAAATTATGGCCTCAGCCGGACACTCTGACACACAAATGCCACAGGCACGACACGCCTCCACATCAATAACTGCGTAACCACCTGAATCTATCTTGGGAATTTCCCAGGGACAGACCCGGACACAGGTCAGACATGAAACACATAAATTTCGCTGCACCTCTGCCGCCCGCCCCTTTTCCACCAATTGAGCTGGAGTGACATAACCTTTCTCAACAGACAACGAGGTCAACTCTTTCATGATATCAGCAAATTTTACATCCTGCGGACAGACAAACACACAGCTTCGGCAGCCGGAACAGTACCAAATCAAATCAGAACCGAGAAGCCGTTCCTCCATCCCCATCCGAGCCATATGAATAAACTTCCGGGGATCAAAATCAGGAATCGCCTGACTGACAGGACAGGCACCACTACAACCACCACAGGAAAAACAGGAATTAAGATGAGTTCCGCCGGGACGGGATACAACCTCAGCACTAAAAGCTGGATTTGCCTCTTTGAACATTTTTGACATAGCACACCAGACAGGTTTATTTTTTTTGCGACTCACCATAGGCAACAGATACCCATGATAAGGGTGTATTCAGGGTGAATTGCACAAAAGCCAAGCTTAGTTGAACGACAAAAAAGAAAGACATGAAACGATAAATGTAAATGATGAATTAGAGCCGTTTCGGTGAAAAGCTATACCTGAAATGCAAATTTTTGTCAAGGATAGTAAAAAAACACTTGGATATTCGACATAAGCCGGTTCCCGTAGGTCGGATTAGCGAAAATAAGAATGAAGATAAAAAATACGGTAAATCGAAAATAACCGAAAAGTACCGACACAGCAAGGCCTTAGCGTAATCCGACAACACGGTGAGAGTCGGATTACGCT
>CAZEMY010000201.1:0-4342 GCA_964513405.1 uncultured Desulfobulbaceae bacterium | reverse complement strand
TCCCTGCCTCTTCTCTATGTAAATCAGGTCTGTGTTTAGGATGAGCTGATTTTTGACGGCCATTCTATGCTTATGGACAATACCGGCACGGTTGTCGGATTGGCTGCCGGGTTTAAGGAAGACATGCTGGTGGTTGACAGCTCTGACCATGACCAGGTATCGGCCAAAATTATTCCCCCCCGGGATTCACTGAAAATGGTGCTGGACGGGTTGGTTTTCGGGGTTGGGGAGTACATGAGGAAAACCGGTTTTAACAAAGCGGTGATAGGGGTGTCCGGGGGGATAGACTCGGCTCTGACGGCTGTCATTGCCAGTCTTGCTCTTGGCTCTGATAATGTTCTCTGTGTCTCCATGCCCTCTCCATATACTTCGCAGATGTCTATTGATGATGCCCGGAAACTGGCGGAAAATCTTGGCTGTGGTTTTGAGAATATCCCGATTATATCAGTCATGGATGGGTATCAACAGGTTCTTGCTCCTGTTTTTGCCGGTCGGGGGGAGGATGTCACTGAGCAGAATATTCAGGCAAGAATCAGGGGAGGGCTTCTCATGGCTATTTCCAATAAACTTGGGGTACTGCTTCTTGCCACCGGCAACAAATCGGAAGTTGCGGTCGGGTACTGTACTCTATACGGCGATATGAACGGCGGTCTGGCAGTGATTGGTGATGTCCCCAAGACCATGGTTTATGAACTGGCGAATTTTATCAATCAGAGTAATGAGATAAAAGTGAAAATTCCCCAAAGAATTATCACCAGACCGCCAACCGCTGAGTTAAAGCCGGATCAACTGGACCAGGATGACCTGCCTCCCTATGAAATTTTAGATAAAATCCTGGCAGGATATCTCGAAGACCTGCTCACCGTTGATGAGCTGACAGATAAAGGGTTTGCTTTAAAGACGGTTGAAGATATTATCCGCAGGGTAAAACTAAATGAATACAAACGCAGACAGGCTCCCCCATGTCTGAAAATAACCAGCAAGGCCTTTGGGCATGGCTGG
Source organism: uncultured Desulfobulbaceae bacterium (assembly GCA_964513405.1). Lineage (GTDB taxonomy): Bacteria > Desulfobacterota > Desulfobulbia > Desulfobulbales > Desulfobulbaceae > DRLX01. Next base: position 3,340 of record CAZEMY010000201.1, on the reverse strand, counting down.
CGGTATCCGCTTGCTCAGCGGTTTGTGGAGATCAGAAGCCAGATGACAGAAATCTTACCACCTCGTCCCACCGCTCTGCGGTGGGACGGGGCGGAGAGTGAGGCGAATCGAACGAAAATAGGGTGATAGTAGAACGATTACTTTTTTTTAAGAGCTTTATTTAGTCAGCATAGCTATTTTTATGCTTAAAGGTTATTTTATCCTCCAGCAATTAAACATTATGTCATAGAGACAAAGGAAACAGATGAAACTAAAGGTCGTAATCCACGAAGCGGAAGAAGGCGGATACTGGGCTGAAGTACCTGCAATTACTGGATGTGCAACTCAAGCTGACACTTTTGATGAGCTGTTGAGAAACCTGTATGAGTCTGTAGAGGGATGTTTGTCAGTAGATGTTGAGGCCATCACCGTAACAGGAAAAAGTAAAGTTATGGAAATTGCCGTTTGAAAGCTGTCTTCTGTCTTCTGTTACCCCCAAACCATGCAATCCTAAATGTCAACTTCCCGAAAACTTATTACAGCCCTTATCATAAGCCCGTTTTTTTTAAGTCTGATTGTCTACCTGATTTACAAGGAAGAGACTGCCCAGCGGCCGGATCAGCTTGCCATCACCACCGCCGGTCATGTGGAGATGTGCCTGAACTGTCATACAACTGAAAAACTTGACCCTGCCCATGACGGCAAGGTGGTTGGTTGTTCACCCTGTCACCTTGGCAACCCCCTTGCCACCGATAAAGAAGCAGCCCATGTCGGTATGGTTCTTAATCCCGGTGACCTGCGGGTGGCAGAAAAAACATGCGGGGTTGCCGGTTGTCACCCTGCCGATATTCAAAAGGTAAAAAACTCTCTTATGGCGACCAATCGGGGGATTATTGCCACCCTTCTCTATTACTGGGGCGAGACAGATACCCATTATACCGACCTGACGGTGGAGAAACTGTTAGAAAGTGGTGAGACCTCACTTGCCCTTGATTATTATCGTAAACTATGTGCAACCTGTCATCTCTGGAAACAGAAAGACGATCTGCCCGGTGCTTCAGTATTTTTTAATCAGAAAGGCGGTGGGTGTTCGGCATGTCATGCGGTTTACGCAGAGGAAGATAGAGTACCATATCCCGGCAGCTCTATTTTCACTATGAAACCTGAGCCGGTAATAGATGAGCATGGCAATAAACAGATTATTCACCCTCAAATTATCAAAGAAGTTCCCACCGAATTATGCCTTCGCTGTCATAACCGTTCCGGCAGAATCGGAATATCATATATTGGGGTTTTTGAATCAGAAGGGTACGGTACTCCCTATGAAAAAGGAGTGCTTTCAGGAAACCGGCTGCCCGGAGACCGGTTTTATATCGAGCTTGATGAGGATATCCATCACCGCCGGGGCATGGATTGTATCGACTGCCATACCAGAGATGAAATAATGGGAGACGGTACCAGTTATGTCCATTACGAGGAGCAGATGGAAATCAGCTGTGCTGGTTGCCATGGAGAAAATCCCGGCATGACCCGCAAGGGCAAACGGCTCACCAATATTAAACAGGATGAGCAGGGTCGTAATATCATGGTTGGCAAAATAAGCGGCAAAGAATATCTTCTTACTCCCACCAGTAAAGAGCACTGTGAAAATCCACTCCATCAACGCCTTAGCTGTGATGCCTGCCATTCAAGCTGGGTTCCGCAATGTTACGGATGCCATGTCAAACGGGATGCCAGGGAAACCCATCTTGATAAACTGACCCTTGAAGAGACTGAAGGCTGGTGGGAAGAGGGGCGTTCTTTTATTCGTTACAACAAACCCATGCTTGCCATCTGGGATGATGAAGTCGTGGTGGTGACTCCCGGCTGCCAGGATATTGTTACCCTGATTGACAAAGACGGTGAAATAGAGGGAGGCTTTAACCGCCTGACCATGGCTGCCATAACCCCCCACACCACCCAGCCAAAGGGGCGGGACTGTGTTGATTGCCATCAATCCCCGAAAACCATTGGACTCGGTGAGGGGGCAGTGGTCAAAAAAGATGGGGAATGGTTATTTTACCCTGTCCATCAGGGGGTAGAAACATTATTTGGCACCACCGTTGGTCTGGATAATTATGTCACCATTGATGGTGAACCTTTACAACTCAGTGCCAGAACAAACCTTCGTTCTTTTAATAAAGAAGAACTGCACCGGATTCTCCGGGTTGGCTTGTGTCTGCAATGCCATGATAAAGGTTATAACGACCCAGCCTTTAAAAATTATGATCGGGAGAGGCAATGTCCGGTTTACAAGGAGCCTTGACGGGGAGGGGACTGAATGATTTGGTTCCCACTGCTTGTGCGTGGGAACCAGAAAGCGATTTTTCTGCTGTTGAGCGGGATTTCATATTCTCTCGCTGCAAGTTTCCCGTATTCCCTTTCCTGGGAATCTATGATGAGTTTTTTAAATATTTCTTTCATTGTTTGTCCTTGTAGGCAAGGATAAATATATGGCATAGATGCCTTGTTGGCAAGGATAAAATTCTAAAGACAACGGGGGACAACCAGGTTCTCCAGCATGAACCAGAAGACCAGAACCTTCAGCAGGGGAAGTAAACTTGACAATGCGTTCGCAAATGCGTACGCTATGAGCAGGAGGTAACTATATGACCATATTAAATGCGACAGAGGCACGATCCAAACTGTACTCCCTGATTGACGAGACAGCTTCTTCTCATCAACCAATTGTAATTACCGGCAAAAGATCTAACGCGGTTTTGATCTCCGAAGAAGACTGGAATGCTATATCAGAGACGCTATTTTTAGTGTCCATCCCGGGAATGCGTGAATCAATCAAAAAAGGGCTATCAACAGATTTATCAAAATGTTCTAAGGAGCTTGATTGGTGAGTTGGGAATTAGTGTTTACTAAACAAGTTCAAAAAGATGCTAAAAACTTGCCAGGGCAGGGTTAAAGAAAAAAACACAAATATTGCTTAGAGTAATTACAGCAAACCCCTTTCAAAATCCACCACCTTACGAGAAATTAATTGGTGATTTGACCGGTGCATATTCTCGTAGAATTAACATTCAACACAGGCTTGTATATCAAGTAGTTCGGAAAGGAAGCTTCGTTAAAATTATAAGGATGTGGACACATTATGGGTAAAAGGGGACTCCCCCCTTTTACCCATGTTCCGTGGTGAAATAAAGTTACTTATGCTTTAAATTTCTTCACGAGCTTGTCAAGATTACCCGCCAGCTCATGTAACTCCCGGGACTTGTTTTTCACTTGATTTGCACTATCATCGACCTCCGATGATGCCTTGCTTACCGCATTTATCTCGCCACTTATATCCGTTATCGCAACGGTTGTCTTT
>CAZEMY010000200.1:0-4407 GCA_964513405.1 uncultured Desulfobulbaceae bacterium | reverse complement strand
TAAACAGGTACCTGATGTCAGGGAAGTGCGTGTTGACCCTGAAACAAACTCTCTGGTTCGAGATGGAGTGGCATCCATCATGAACCCGCCCGACCGCCATGCCCTGGAAGAGGCGGTGTCCTTGAAGGAGAAGTTTGGCGGCACAGTGAGAGTTCTCTCCATGGGATCGCCCCAGGCAGAAGAAATTCTCAGAGAAGCTATATCCTGTGGTGCAGATAAAGGGGTGTTGGTCACAGACAGGGCTTTTGCCGGCTCTGATACCATGGCGACATCTTATACTCTCTCCAAAGCTGTTGCTACCATTGGCGGTTGCGATCTGGTGTTGTGCGGCAAGCATGCCATTGATGGAGATACTGCCCAGGTAGGACCGGGGCTGGCTTTCTGGTTGGAACGGGTTTTTGTCAGCGGGGTGCGGAAAATAAGAAAAGATGAGAGCGGAAGCGGCTTTTTTATTGTTGAGCGGAGTATGGATTATGGCTATGATGTTGTAAAGTTGCCGTTGCCGGCTCTGATCACCGTATCTGAGGAAATTAATCAACCACGGTTGTCCTCGCTGAAAGGCAGAATGAGAGCCAAAAAAGCGAAAATTATCAAATTGTCCGCCTCTGATATCGGTGCTGAAAAGGAACGGATTGGTTTTGCCGGTTCTCCGACAAGGGTGGTGGAGGTTTTTACTCCTGAACAGAGTGGGGATGGGGAAATACTCTCCGGAACCCTGGAAGAACAGGTCGATCAGCTTGCACTCAACCTGGAACCGTATCTGAAGGGCAGAGGATAGGAAAAAGTGGGAAAAAAACAAGCGACAGGGATAGATGGACAAGACAGGGCAGGGGAGAACAGCTCAGGTGTCCTGGTTTATGCAGAGTTTTGTAATGGCAGAATCGCACCGGTGGCCTTTGAGTTGCTTGCTGCCGGTCGTACCCTTGCAGATGAGTTGCAGGTTCCTTTAAGCACTGTTTTAATTGGCCATGGGGTCGGGGGTGAAGCTGACAAACTTGTAGCTGCCGGGGCTGATATTGTTCATGTTGCCGATGACCCGGCATTTTTCGCTTACAGAGAAGATATTTACAGCCGGGTGCTGGTTGATCTGATTGTTTCAGAAAAACCTGAGATAGTTCTGGCCGGGGCAACCGCCATTGGTCGTTCTCTTGTTCCTGCTGCTGGTGCTGCTCTTGGTACGGGGCTTACGGCGGACTGCATAGAGTTATCTCTTCACGGAGCGGATAAGATTCTCCGCCAGATTAAGCCTGGATTTTCTGATAATGTCATGGCTGTAATTGAGTGTCCTTTTTCAAGACCGCAAATGACCACAATAAGAGCCGGGGTAATGGTACCGCTTAAGCCTGATACTAATCGCCAGGGCAGGGTTGTGGATATAAAGTTGTCAGATGGAGCGATCATCTCGCAGTTGGAAGTTATTGAGCAGGTTGTTGAGGAGCAAGAGTGTACCGATACCCTAGAGAGCGAAACTATGGTTGGGGTTGGCAGGGGAATTGAAAACGAGAAGGGTCTTGCTCTTGCGAGGGAACTTGCTGGGGAGTTTGGCGGTTCACTTGCCGCAACCAGGGCGGTGGTAGATGATGGTCTATTGCCCCATACCGCTCAGATTGGTCAGACCGGAAAAACCATCAGCCCGAAACTCTACATTGCCTGTGGTATCTCCGGAGCCGTTCAGCATACCGTTGGTATTCGCTCAGCCGGTACCGTTATTGCTATAAATCGGGATAAAAGGGCACCAATCTTTGATCTTGCCAAATGGGGAATTGTTGGTGACTACTTTGAAGTTGTTCCAATGTTGATTAGAAAACTAAAAGGGATTTCAGGGAAATGAGTGTAGACGGGAAAGGCGGGAAAGACGCAATAGATGGGAAAATAGCCCTTGTAACCGGGGGAAGTCGCGGTATAGGTAGAGCTGTGTCTGTTCGTCTCGCCTCAATGGGGTGTATGGTGGCAGTTAATTATGTTGCCAATCCGACCGCTGGAGAAGAAACTCTTGCCGAGATTGAGGCTCAGGGCGGTAAGGGATGTCTGTTGCAGTTCGATGTTGCGGACAGCGGGGCAGTAAAGAAGGCTCTTGCTCAGCTTGCCGATGAATACGGTAACCCTGATATTCTTGTCAATAATGCCGGTATAACCAGAGACGGTTTAATGGCACGGATGAAGGAAGATGACTGGGACAGTGTTCTTGATACCAACCTCAAAGGGGCATTTCTTTGCAGCAAAGCGGTTATGCGGGGGATGATGAAAAAAAGGTGGGGCAGAATAATAAATATCAGCTCGGTTATCGGTTTTCTCGGCAATGGGGGGCAGGTTAATTACGCTGCCGCCAAGGCTGGCTTGAGCGGTCTTACCAAGTCGATAGCAAGGGAGATTGCCTCAAGGCAGGTTACAGTAAATGCAGTGGCACCAGGCTATATTGTCACAGATATGACCCGTGACTTATCAGATGAGATTCAGGAAGGAATCAAGGCCCATATTCCCCTTGGCAGTCTTGGTCACCCTGAAGATGTGGCGGCATGTGTTGCTTTTTTTGCCTCGGATGAAAGCGGATACTTGACCGGACAGACATTACATGTTAATGGCGGGATGTATATGCCTTAATTTTTTTTGGTATAACAGGGTTTTGAAGGCGGTCAGGTTTTTTCCGTCCTGGCTGCAAAGAATAATAAGAATAAGAATGGTTATGCAGGAGACTAACAATGGCAATTGAAGAAAAACTGGTTGATATTATTGTAGAACAGTTGAGCGTGGATAAAGAAAAGGTTGTTCCGGCAGCGTCCTTTGTTGATGATTTGGGAGCAGACTCACTCGACCTGGTTGAGCTTATAATGGCAATGGAAGAAGAGTTTGATACGGAAATTCCTGATGAAGATGCTGAGAAAATAGCCACAGTTCAGGCTGCCATTGATTATATAAAGAAACTACAGCAATAGCACGGAGCTAAATATAGTGAAAAGAAGGGTAGTGGTTACCGGAGTCGGTTTGGTTACTCCTCTCGGAACAGGAACGGAAAAAACCTGGAATAATATTCTTGCCGGGCAGACAGGTGTTGGCATGATAACCAGGTTTGACGCATCAGATCACCCGTCTCAGATAGCAGCAGAGGTTAAGGATTTTGATTCGTCTATCTGGTTTGAGAAGAAACAGGTAAAGCATCTTGATCTTTTTGTTCAGTACGGAGTTGCCGCCGCTGATATGGCCTGGCAGGACTGCGGTCTTGAGGTAAACGAAGAAAACCAGGACAGGATAGGGGTTATTACCGGCTGTGGTATGGGTGGATTGCCCACCATTGAGGAGTACCGTGATGTCTATAAGGCAAGAGGGCCTCGAAGAATAACTCCTTTTTTTATTCCTAGGGTTATTCCCAATATGGTGTCTGGTCATGTGTCCATGCGTATCGGGGCAAGAGGTGCCAATCTTGCTCTGTCCACTGCCTGTGCCGCCGGAACCCACGCTGTTGGTGAGGCGTTTCGGCATATTGCCTATGGTGACTGTGATGTGGTTGTAACCGGAGGTGCAGAATCGGTTATTTGTCCCCTTGCCCTAGGTGGATTTTCTTCCATGAAAGCTTTGTCAACCCGCAATGACGATCCGGGGGCAGCATCCAGGCCTTTTGATAAGGATCGTGACGGATTTGTCATTTCTGAGGGTGCGGGTATGATAATTCTTGAAGAGATGGAATCTGCGAAGAAAAGAGGTGCCAGAATATATGCGGAAATAGTGGGTTATGGGCAGAGCAGTGATGCCTACCACATAGCAGCTCCTCCTGAAAATGGTGAGGGTGGTGCCCGTTGCATGAAGATGGCACTCAAAGATGCCGGCATGAACCCTGATCAAATTGATTATATCAACGCCCATGGTACCTCCACTCCCCTTAACGATCGTTGTGAAACTGCGGCGATTAAAGAAGTTTTTGGCGATCATGCCTTCAAGTTTCTGGTAAGTTCCACCAAATCCATGACCGGGCATATGCTCGGGGCTGCCGGTGGAATTGAGGCGGTTTTCACAGCCTTGACCCTGTCGGGTGGTGTGGTGCCGCCAACCATGAACCTTGAAACCCCTGATCCGAATTGTGATCTTGATTATGTTGCCAATAACGCCAGAGAGGTTAAACCTGTTGCGGCGATGTCCAACTCTTTTGGTTTTGGCGGAACCAATGGGGTTATTGTCATGAAAACATTTGGCGGGTGACGGTAAAATGAAAGTTGCTATTGGCAGTGATCACGGCGGGTTTGCAGTTAAAGAAGAGGTAGTCAGATTTTTGCGGGACTTAGGCCATGATATAGATGATGTCGGCTGTTTTGGACTTGATTCTGTGGATTATCCTGACTTTGCCGACAAGGTTTGTGAACTTGTTGGTAACAAAGACAACGATTGTGAACGGGGAATTCTCATCTGTGGTACCGG
>CAZEMY010000199.1:0-4411 GCA_964513405.1 uncultured Desulfobulbaceae bacterium | reverse complement strand
ACAAATCAGCAGCTTATCATCATATTAAAATTATCACTTTTTTGTATTGCACCCCTTAGCAGTAAGTTCCCCTATGGTGCAGTATGATCCCGATTAAGGAAAAAATTTATCCAGCTTGATGTTCCCTCCAATGCCCAGTCTTTGGGGGGAAGCACCGGCATCTCGGCAAGATCTTCTATGCTAAGAGACTTGTCCAGCCTGCGATACACCCTGACATAGAAGCAGATTCTCTCTTTAAATACCTCGCAGTGATCATTGTTGCTGCCTCCACATGGCCCGTTGACCAGTTTTTTGGGGCAACCCGACTGGGGACAGAGATAGGTTGATTCTGATAATGTACAGTCACCGCACATCTTGCAGGAAAAGAGTATATCTTTTGTTATCTTCTCGCAGGCTGTGAAAGTTTTTTCTAAAAGAGGGGATTTATCACATAATCCGCATAACCTCGCCAATCCATGCGAAATGGGATTTCTTTTTGAAAAGAGCAGGTTATGAAAAAACTTTTGCAGGGGAAGATCGCCAGGTCTGTTGCCGGGGCTGAGGCTGACCGGATTTTTTTTATTATCTTTTTTGTATAATAACCATTTATTCCGAATTGGGATATGAACCTGTTTGCAGGTGTCCCGCCAGTTTTCCCGCTTTTTTTCAGCCTGATCAAGAACAAAAGCAACATCCTCAAAGTCAAGACCGCTGCCGCCAATATGAACTCCATTATAACCAAGCCCGCGAAGAGCAGTGATCATACCTGCTGCCCTAATTAACCTTTCATTTTTATCTTCTTTCTTTATCAGAGAAGCTAACTCTGGCGGCATTAACACGCCGGGGATATTGCCCTGTTCCATAATTCCAGCAACAGCAGGGCTGGGAATAAAAACGCTGGCCATTACCGGAATTTTAATTTGTTGTTCCTGTAAAAAGAGAATTAAGTCTTCGTATCCTCTCATATCAAAACCAAGCTGGGTAATTATAAACTGTGTTCCAGCCTGGATTTTTTTAAGAAGTTTAACATATTGCCAGACCTGCTCAGCCTCTGTAACTTTGAATGGCGAGACTACGCATCCGCACTTAAGGTTAATCACTGAAGAGGTTGTGTTTTTTGCCAGTTGGCGATAATCTCCATTTTTCATCAGTTCGATGAGATTTATTGTCTGGATGGTATCCAGGTCATAAACCGGTTTGGCCTGGCCATGCCATGTTGATTTTGGAAAATCTCCACCCATAACCAGGATATGGCGAAACTGTAACCTCTGGTAAAGGAAAATATGACTCTCTATCTGGTTGCGATTCTTATCCTTAAGGGAAAAATGAATCAGCGGATCTACACCAATTTTCTGTATCTCCGCACCAATGGCAACGGGTGCCAGAGATGGGTTACCGCCAGCATTATCTGTAATGGAAAGTGCCGTTATTCGACCATCTTTTTGGGCCATGCGGGCAAATTCCAACAGCTTTTCCAGCTTTTTACCGCCAGCTCCCTGGCCGGGAACAAGTTCATAGGAAAATTTGAATGTGGTTGTGTCTGTTAGAGATGGAACAGCATTGCTTTTGATCGTCATGGATATTACGACGGACCTCGTGAAATAATTGTTGCTGTATCTTTGTTTCAGGCTTAAATATAACACACAATTAAGATACTGCAAGCGTGACCAAGAGGCTGTCCGAGAATATCATTGGGGACAAAATTATTATTTTCGAGCAACCGACAAGTTGCCTGTTATTACCCGGGTTAACTTGTTCCTGATGTTATTTTTTGTTGTCTGCACTCCGGACACAGACCTGTAAACTCTACATTATGGTCTAATATCTGATATGATGTTTTAGTGTTGGCGACGGTAACAAGAGATGTGCTTACGGGCATATCTATATCATCAACTCTATCGCAACATGAACATCGTATATGGTAATGGGGGCTGGTGGTTGCATCGAATCGCTTCTGGGTTCCAGCCACATCAATTTTCAGGATCATCCCGTTTGCAGACATAAGCTCAAGGTTACGATATACTGTGCCGAGGCTGATCCTTGGTAGCTGTTGGCGAACCATTTCGTAAACTTCACTGGCTGTTGGGTGTGTTTTTACTTTGGATAGTTCATCCAGAATAATTTTTCTCTGAGTTGTCAGGCGAGCTATTTTTTCAGGCATGTTCTTGGTCAACGGTTAAATAAAAGTAATTGTTAATAAGTATCATTCTTATTAATGTACAATATATGTTTTCTTGTTGTTTGTCAAGTACTGGTGACAATTGTTTGCCCCAGACTATCAGATTGATAGTAATAGTAAATATAACTTTAGCCTGAAAACAGGTAAAGTCAGTTACCCTCCTATGTTGACCATACGAAACAAAACTTTATCGACTCCTTTATTGCTCGCCCCTATGGCGGGCTTGACCCATTACAGTTTGCGGAGGCTGGTGCTTAGCTTTGGCGGTGTCGGCTTGCTTTCCACGGAAATGCTTTCGGCAAGAAGGCTGCCTTCAGAAAACCCCAATATCTCCCCCTGGCTTATTCGAAGTAGCAGCGAGAGACCTTTATCTTATCAACTGCTTGTTTCAGATGAGAAGGAGGTAGTTCCGGCAATGGCAGCTCTGCACCGATTTGGTGCTGATTTTGTTGATATTAATCTTGGCTGCCCTGCCCCGAGAGTGCGGAAATCAGGAGGAGGGAGTTCATTGTCCTGCCAGTTTGACCTGACAGAGAATATAATAAGAAAAACAAGGGCAGAGACAGACCTTCCCCTGACAGCAAAGATAAGGCTTGGCGAGAGTCTTGATGAAAAAAGTTTGAAGGATTTTTGCCTTATGCTTGAGGGAGAAGGAATTGATATGTTGAGCGTTCATGCCCGTCTGCGTAAAGAGTCTTTCTCCAGAAGACCGAGGTGGGAATGGGTGGGCAAGGTAAAAGAATGGTTGAATATTCCGGTTGTGGCCAATGGCGGTATCTTCTCTGTTGAAGATGCAAGGAAATGTTTACAAATAAGTGGAGCAGACGGCTTGATGATTGGTCGGGCTGCTCCGCAAAAGCCCTGGGTTTTCGCTGAAATAGCAAGAGAAATATATGGGGTCGAACCTGCTTTACCCGAAATCAGTCTTCCTTCAATATATATTAAATTTATGGAGGGCTTGAATATGTTTCGTTCTGAACGGCGTTTAGGAAGATTAAAAGAGTTTACTCATTATTTCTCTCTTAATTACCCCTTTGGCCATCACCTTGCCATGGCTGTGCAAAAAAGCAATTCTGTAGAACAGGCCTGGCAACGGGCAGAAGAGTTTTTCAAGGGTGCTGAACCGGCAGGACTATAGCAGGGGCGAACAAGAACGGGATATTTCAGAGTCTACGCTATCTACTTACGAGCATTATTTTCCCCCAATAACAAAGAGTTGGAAGAAATGGTGTCTCGGACGGCCTCCCAGGAGGCTGCCCGAGACATTCTGCAGTGATACTTAAACTCGACTAAAATACACACGATACAAGAATCTCACTCAACACCCGCGGCACAGCCTGTTTTTTCCATAAATTGATCTATATTTTCGTTGCTAACTTCATATAACTTAACAACAGTGCCATCAAACATAACTTTTGCCCCAACAACTATAACATCTCCTCGTACAACTGCGTTTTTGACCCCGGAAGCATCTCTTAACATTTCTTGTGCTACAAACATTGTATTTAGTTCTGTAGTATATTCCCTTAACTCAACTCCGGTTTTTCCTGTAACCATAGCTTTTTTTGCTGCAGGCACAATTTCCCCTACAACAGATAAAAGTTTATCGGGTTCATAACCTTCGGGAAGCTTAAGTACTCCTTCCAAGTGGTCTACAGTGGCATATACAGCACCGCAACCTTCATGCCCCAAAATAACTATTAGTGGGGTAGCAAGCACATTAACCGAAAATTCCAGCGAACCAAGTGCCAAGTCTGCAACAGTGTTTCCAGCTGTACGGACAATAAAGACATCTCCAATCCCCTGATCAAAGATTACATCTGGACTAACTCTGGAGTCTGAACAGGAAACAATAGAGACAAATGGCCATTGTCCTGTCTTATGATGTTTTTTTAAGCCCGCCCAGTCTCTGGTAACTTTTTCTCCTGAAACAAACCTTTTATTTCCCTTTAATAGCTCCTGCCAACCTGCAGATCCATCCTTAGTTAAATTTTGCGGTCTCTCATATGCCCGAACTTTAGGGCTACACCCAAATGCCTGCACACTACCCAAAACAAAAAATACAACAGGAACTAAAAACATAACTGAAATTAATTTTTTATGCATGTATAACCTCATTGATTTGTTAGATAAAAAGCATGGACATAAAAAAAGCCCCCATGTCATACAAAGTATGATATGGGGGCTAAATACAAAAACAACAGTATAAAAAGATTGGCGACGACCTACTCTCCCACACAGCTGCCCGTGCAG
>CAZEMY010000198.1:0-4427 GCA_964513405.1 uncultured Desulfobulbaceae bacterium | reverse complement strand
ACAACCAGAACAACCAAGACATAATGCCCTGCGGGCAGAAAAGCTACAAACGAATGTCGAACAAGGAATTTCGAATTTCGAATATAGAAGTTTTTTACTTCATCATTCGAAATTTCTCGGAGTCTCCGCTCGAAGTCTACGCTATCTACATAGTTTATCTGGTTTCAGACTCCTTGTCTCCTGATACCGATATGGAACATTTACAGGCTACTTTAATTAACTTTTTATCCAAGGTCAACAAGGTAGCATTGTGCCTCCTGGCAACCACAAGATACAGCATATCATAAACACTGTGGTTCATGGTGCTGGCGAGCTTAAACGCTTCCCTGTACAATTCATGCTCATTGATATAATCATCGGGTAACCCTATTGCCTTCTCCATGGCTGTTTCACAGATCAGGAAAGGAAAACCAGCAAGTTTTTGATATTTCCAGAAAACATTAGCCACCTCTGCTATAAACAGATATGGCGATATTAACCAGTCAACGCCCTCTATATAATTACTGAACATCTCTGCCTGGGATCTTTGCAAAACAATTTCAACCGCAACGCTCGCGTCTAAAACTGCAATCATCTCCCCCGATCCTCTCTTATCATAGAGAGCGGATCAAGCCCATCTACCACCTCTTTTGGAATAGTAGCACCGCTTGCAACAATAGACTGTAACAGCTTTTTCCTTCGCTCTTTATGAGATGACCCTGCCCGCAAACCTTTTGCCAATGTAACAACAGCCTCCTGGGCGAGGCTCCGGTGCCCTGCCTTTGCCTTTGCCTGCAAAAGGTTATAAATATTATCAGGCAACTCCCTTACTTGTAATGATGGCATCGCACTACCTTTTTAGAAAAAATAAGGTTTATTTAAAAAAACACAGACAACCTGCAAAGAGTATGATAATGCATTCTTCATCACTTTGCAATCCGACGAAGACAGGCTGGATATTCGACATAAGCCATAATTCGCTGGTAACACCGCCGAGCGGTGTTACCAGAGCAACTGGGCAGGTAAAATCATTCTGCCTTCTGTCATCTGGTTTCTGATAACTGCCGGGAATCAATCGCCCTGGCAAGAGTGTACTGGTCGGCATACTTAATATCCATCCCCATGGGAATACCGCAGGCCAGGCGACTGATCTTGATCCTGAATCTTTTGAGATGACCCATAAGATACGAGGCGGTGGCCTCTCCGGGAACTGTAGAACTGGTGGCGATGAGAACCTCCACCACGCTGCCTTTCTGCAGACGGTGATAAAGCTCTCTTATTTTCAGTTCATCCGGCCCAATCCCGTCCATGGGGGAAAGAACACCATGGAGAATATGATATATGCCCCGGAAGCTGTTGGTTTTCTCAACAGCCATCATATCGCCCGGCTCCTCAACCACACAGAGCAGAGTTCTGTCACGGCTCGGATCAGCACATACTGGGCAGGGATCCGTTTCAGAGAAGGCAAAACAGGCCGAACATATCTGAATGGAAGAGTGGAGCAGAGACAGTGTCTCGGCAAGCTCTTTAGCCTCGCCAACCGGTCTGCGAAGAAGATAAAGAGCAAGCCTGGCAGCCGTCTTGCGACCAATTCCCGGCAACCGGGTAAAATCCTCAATCAAGCGCTCAAGGGGCGGTGGAACAGCTTGCATTATAATAAATTATAAATAATAACTAAAACAGAAAACTCAGAACATGCCGGGGATATTCATACCACCGGTCAACTTGCCCATCTCCGCCTGATTCAACTCTTTTGCTTTACGCAGAGCATCGTTCACAGCAGCCGTGACCAGATCTTCCAGCATTTGAATATCATCAGGTGTGACAATCTCTTTTTCAATGGCAAGACCAACCAGCTCACTGCGACCATTAGCAGTGGCTGTTACCATTCCACCGCCCGCTGAGCCAGTGACCTTTTTTTCGGCCAATTCGTCATGAAGAACACCGACTTTTTCCTGAAACTCCTTGGCCTGCTTCATCAAATTTCCCATGTCCATAACAATCATTCCTCAAAATTAAAATCAACCAAAAAAATCACCACTCTAACCTAACCCTTCCCCCCGCCGTCATCATCATCCGCTGACGAGCGGAAACGGGGCTCGGCCCTGATACTGCCAACCTGACCACTAAAAATCTCCAAGGCTGTGAGAACAAGAGGATCGCCGGCTAATGCTTTGCGTTCTTCCTGTGGGCTGTTAGCCCCATCAACAGCCACATCACACTCACCGCCACCATTAACATTAAACGAAACGATAAGAGTTTGCTGAAAGAAATCAAGTGCAAATTCAGTTAACAAGCGGGCATGTTCCCTATTTTTGAGCATACTGCAATCAATGGAATCATCGTAAGCAATAATTAGCTCCCCACCCACAATTACTGTCGACTCCGCCCGCTGCAAAGCTGCAGCCATCCACGGCTTACGATCCCTGACATACTCAATAAAACCTGGCCACCTGGCTCTGATATCCTCTTTTTCTTCTCCAACAGGGCTTTTAATTACTTCCCCCCGCTGCTCTCCATGTTCCCCTTTAGGCAGTTTTTTCTCACTTTCCCCCGACCTGATGACCGGCCGTTCTGCCAAGTCCGCCCCTGAACCGTTATTTTGTGGGGGAGACGGCGGTGAAACTGGTTCTGGGCACTCAAATCTGGCAGCATCCTCCACCTTGACAACTTGCGGTTTATCCACTTCTTCCGCTCTATCGCTTACAACCGGCTTGTTTTCCTTAAGTGGGGGGGAGTTACTGACTTCCCCGCCAGCCTTCCCTGCCCCCCCCCATTTGCCAATCTGCACAGAAACTCCAGAAAAAATATCCGCAAATGAGACCCCGGCAAGAGTTGAATCCAGACGGGATAAAAGCTCTCCAACCGGCTCAATGTCACCGACCTGGACTGTCTGCAAAAAGGCCATCTCCATGGCCATCCTAGGTTGAGAAGCATAATGAACTTTTTCCAAACCTTCCAGTAAAACCTTAAAAGTTGCCGACAGAGTCTCAACTGTGTACCCGGCGGCAATCCGTTTTAAGAGGAAAAGTTCATCTTCAGCGAGATCAAGCATTTTTTCAGGATTTCTGCTGAGCCGGCAAAAGACAAGGTTACGAAACCAGGCAAGCAGATCAGCGGTAAACCTTTTACTGTTAAGGCCATGCTCGTAAACCTGAGCCAACCTCTCCATGGCAAGATTTATATCGCCGGCAAGCAGGGCAGTACCTATATCAGAGATTACCTCGTGGCTGACAAGTCCCAGTACCTCCGCTACTTCTTCAGCCGAAATCTCAGTGCCGCAATATGAAAAAACCTGATCCAAAAGACTTAAGCCATCCCGGACACTGCCGGATGATTCACGGGCAATAATATCAACAGCCGCCTGATCTATCTTAAAGCCTTCACCTTCTGATAGACGCATAAAATGCTGTTTAAGCTCCTGATGGCTGGCCCTCTGTAATTCATAGCGTTGACACCGGGAAAGGATAGTCACCGGAACCTTGTGCAACTCGGTGGTGGCAAAGATGAAATAAACATGATCCGGTGGCTCCTCAAGGGTTTTGAGAAGGGCATTAAATGCCTCGGTGGTGAGCATGTGTACTTCATCAATGATGATAATTTTGTAGCGGGCATTGGTGGGCATGAAGCGGATTCGTTCCTTGAGATCACGAATCTCCTGGATGCCCCGGTTGGAAGCTCCATCAATTTCATGGAGATCAACAGCTGTGCCGGCACTGATATCGCGGCATGAATTGCAGTTACCACATGGCGTTGCCGTTACCCCCTGCTCACAGTTCATGGCTTTTGCCATTATTCTGGCCAGAGTGGTCTTGCCGGTTCCACGGATACCGCTGAAAATCAGCCCATGGGGAACCCTGCCCTTTTCCAAAGCATTCTTTAGAGTTCGCACCACAATCTTCTGACCGACCACCTCGGTGAAGGTGCGGGGACGGGATTTTCTTGCTAAGACGAGATAGGACAACGGCTTGTATAAGGTTTGAGGTTTTTTTATATGGTCAAGGGGGGTGCAGGCTGTTTATTGATTGAAGATGCTTTGAACATAATGCCCTGCGGGCAGAAAAGCTACAAACGAATGCTACAAACGAATGTCGAACAAGGAATTTCGAATGTCGAATATAGAAGTTTTTTACTTCGTCATTCGAAATTTCTTGTTCGATATTCTGCTGTTCAAAAAACCTCTTATTAATAATAAGATTCCTACAGAAACATAATGACTCCCACAGAAACTTTGTTTTTCCGATGCATACAATATATACACCGCACAGCGGTGTAAGACAGGGCATGCCCTGTCTCTACGACGACCAGAACAACCAGGGCAGGTTACACAGTGGGGGTTGTAGAGACAGGGCATGCCCTGTCTTTTGCGTCTTGGGGCAATCCCCTTTTTTTTACAACCAAGACAACCAAGACAACCAAGACAACCAAGACAACCAAGACAACCAAGA
>CAZEMY010000197.1:0-4458 GCA_964513405.1 uncultured Desulfobulbaceae bacterium | reverse complement strand
ATCTTTCTCCTTTGTTAAATTGAATTGAGACAACACGACTATACTAATTTAACAACACCCTTTAATTATGACGAGACTGACTCTGCTGCAAAAAAAATCTTTGGAGTTCCGGGGACACCATATTTTTTGTCATTATCCACCGCCTTTATTGCTTACTGCTTACGCTAACCCTACCTACTCATCTTGTTGAATCAAGCTGAACCTGTAAGCGAGGCACGAGACTAAGAAATTGCATCTCGACCAAGCTCCTGTTCATCCATTCTCAAGAGACCCGTGTTTTTCCCGATAGGATGCCAGTTCGATCATGGGTGGTCTTTCTTCCTCATAAATTTCGTGAATAACCTGCTCGTACCGACTCTCAATAGCCTGGAATTGTCGCAAATTAGCAGTTAATTCAGGAAGATCGCTTACAATTCCCCTTGCCTTCAGCCGCTTGAAAAAAGCCCTGAGAATACCAAATGACATCTTACCAAGATCACGGGTTTCCTGATGCCTGTGAATCCTCTTGTCCAGATCGGTCTGGGCAAAGGCATCAAGACCGTATTCAAAGTACACATCAATCAGGTTGGAGGTTTCCACCCCGTAACCAACCGGGAAAGGTATCTTTTCCAGAACTTCCCGCCGTACTGCATATTCACCGGACAGAGGCTGAATAATTGCAGTCAACTCCGGGAAAAAGAGAGAGAATAGAGGTCTTACCAGTATCTCGGTTACCCTGCCCCCGCCGGACGGACGGATTTCCTTTGACAGGGCAAGAGGACGGTCGTAAAAGGCCTTGACATATTTAATATCTGCCCTCTGGATAAGGGGAGCAACCAGTCCATAAACAAAACGGGGATGGATATTTTTAATGTCCGCATCAACATAGACAATTATATCCCCCTTTAACTGATAAAGAGCTTTCCAGAGATTTTCCCCTTTACCCCGCTTAAATCCCATCTCCGGCAAAATATCGGCGGAAAGATAAACGGAAGCACCAAAGGAAGAGGCTACCTCAAGGGTACGATCCGTAGAACCGGAATCAATCACCACTATCTCATCGATAAGGGGATAACGATCCTGCAATTCAGATTTAAAAAGAACCACCTCTTTGCCGATGGTTTTTTCCTCGTTCAAGGTCGGAATACAGAGAGAGATGGTCAGATTTTTTTTCTCTTTTTCTTCAATCAGATGGAGGATATCCCAAAACTGAGAATGATGAAAAGTGTTGGATTTAAGCCAGTTATCAATATTAAGCATCAAGTCCTCCGTCAATTGCCATGATGACCCCGATCAATTGGGCGACTCCGGTCAGAATAGGTTCAATCTCAACAAATTCGTCTGAATAATTAATATTATCCGCTTCGGTAATCCCAAGGCAGACGGAAGGAATATCATGTTCAACAAATCCTGAAATAACAGCTGAGTAAATTGATTCCTTAGGTTGAATGCCAAGCCCGGTCATGATTTGTCTGGTCATGAGAACAAGGGAATGAGCAGAATCAAGACCTCCGGCTCTGGTGCTGGCAATATCCTCCAAGTGACAGGATACCCCGGGTTCTCTGCTTTCATCATCAAGAATGGCCGTAATTCTGCTCTTTATTTTCTCAACATTTTCGTCCATATCGCTGCGCAGCTGAAACGACAAACTGGTGTTCCTCGCCGGGACTTTATAAGAGGCACCACCTGCAATCTCGCCAAAAATCAGACCGGTATGTTGTTCGGAAGCAGTTTTAATTTCAGTCAGCCGGTTAATAATCCGGTTCATGACCTCAATAGCACTTTTTTGGTTCACCCTGCGATTGACATTACAGTTAATCTTTCCACCCAGTGATGCCATGGAGCGATAATGAAGCCGACCCAGAGGTGCTCCTTCCACAGAAATCCCGGCAGCAATATCCCGCTTTGTATTTCCCATAAAAAGACGCAGCCCCCGCTGATTGCCCTGACCAAGACTGGCAGTGGATGCTAAGAGAAGCAGATCATTCTCCAGGCGAATCCCCAGACCGGCAAGGATAGTCGGCAAAGTTGCAAGAACTGCAAGACCAAGAGAGTTATCCGCTATCCCCGCTCCATGGATGCGGTCTTTATCCAAGGTGCAGGAGTGATTATGGGTCACGGAAAATGGTGTATCGGCATGGGCAGTGACGAGAATTGTCTGCTTACCTTCTCTACCCTGCAATATACCCACCCCATTACCAAGCTCATCTATGGAGATGGAATGTAACCCATCCTCGACAAGCCGTTGCTGAAAAAAATGAATCCGTTCTTTTTCGGCAAAGGTTGGGGCAGGGATTTCACTTATCATGACCACATTGGCAAGCAGCATCTCCCGATACGCCTCCAGTTCAGTGCTTAAACCATGCCCACGGGCTATATTTTTTTCCAGTTCAACTGTGTCCATTTTTCATTTCTCCTCACTCCTGCCATAATCATCTTCTAATCTCTCTATATCATCCTCACCAAAATATTCACCCAACTGTATTTCAATAAAAACCAGCTCCTGCTCTTCTATATTTTCCACCCGGTGGATAACACCCGTGCCGATATCCACGGCACAACCGGATGCCAGTGAGAAATTTTTATTCCCAAGAGTCACCAGGGCAGTACCGGAAACCACAAACCAGTGTTCCCGCCGGAGTTTATGTCGTTGCAGGGATAATCTCTGCCCGGACTTTACGACAATTCTCTTTACCTTATGATCATTCTCATCGGAGAGGATGGTAAAGTTTCCCCAGGGACGATGATCTGTAATCTGAATAAAAGCTTGAGCGGTTACGGTATCCATTGGTATCTGCTCCTTGAGATATATATCAGAAGCCAGAAGGCAGAAGACAGAATAGTCAGCAGCCAAAGGCTGATTAAACTATTGTCTATTTACCTGTTTGTCTGTTCCATTAATTAGGTAGATAGCGTAGACTTCGAGCGGAGACTCCGAATGCGAATCATCAAACCATTTTGTCCTCTGTCTTCTGTCTTCTGATACCGTTACCTTCTTGCCACCAGCCAGCGATACTGATACGGTTTAAATGAGATTATTCCATCAACATCGCTCCCGGCAATGACATCATAAGCCCGACCGGCAGACATGACAGCCCCCAGAGAACTTACCTCCACTTTCTGTTCAACAGGACTGACATTATGAACACAGATCACAGGATCAACAGTCTCAACCATGCGCTGGACAATAAAAAAATGTTCGGGGCTGCCTATGATCTGTTGGGGAACATCAGGATGAAAAGAGGGTTGCTGTTTCCTTAAGCTCAACATTTTCCGATAAGCATGAAAAACCCGACCGGTAACCGACTGCGGATCATCAACCTGCTGGCGAAGCTCTGTGTCCGACCACCGTCCCCTGTTAATTGTCCGGTTATGGCCGCTCCCGGCAACCCCTTCATGATTGTTCCCGGAACCTGTCAAACTGTGAAAATAAACAGCCGGAATTCCACGCAGTGTAAGCATAATGCTTTGAGAACAAAGAAATCTTTTTATCTTAAGCCCAATGTTTTCAAAGTCATCGGGATCACCCATGGCGTCAAACCAGGTAATATTCAACTCATAGGGAATCTCTCTGCCGTCCTCACCCCTACGACTGGAAACGAGTCCACCACATTTCTTCACCATCTCCACCACGCTATCTATCTCTTCCTGCCCAAGCAGACCTTCTAAGGGCCGAACGCCTATCCCGTCATGGGAAGCGGTAAAATTCAGGAAGGAACAGCCCGAAGGTGGTGGTTCAAGGGCGGAACTCCAGTCCTGCAGGTGGCGGGAAGAACCGGACTGCATGGTGTGAAGAAGCAGAGGCGGCAGACTGAACTGATAAACGAGATGTGCCTCATCACCTCCACCGAAATAACTGATATTTTCTTCGTGGGGAAGATTTGTCTCAGTGAGAAGAATTGCCCCGGGAATCACATTAAAAATATCACGAAACAGCTTAACTATCTGGTGGGTCTGGGTAAGGTTAATACATGGCGTACCAATTTCCTTCCAGAGGTAGGCAATGGCATCAAGGCGGATAATAGTTGCCCCACGACTTATATAGCCAAAAAGAATATCCAGCATCTCCAGCAGGAGATCAGGGTTGGCAAAATTCAGATCAATCTGATCCGGACCAAAGGTTGTCCAGACATGTTTTTTCCCGGATACAGTCTGGACAGGAGTAAGTAGAGGCGTGGTTCTTGGTCGCACCACCATACGCATATCCGTATCGGGATTAGTTTCAATAAAATATTCCCTCGCCGGGGCAATGCCGCCAATATAATCCTCAAACCAGTCCGAGCGACGGGACACATGGTTTAAAACCAGATCAAACATCAGTTTGAAATTTTCAGCAAGAGCTTCAATATCCTCCCAACTCCCGAGTTGTTCATCAACTTTGCGGTAATCAATCACCGCAAAACCATCATCGGAACTGTAAGGAAAAAATGGCAGAACATGGACAGTATTAATTTGCTGTTCAAGATAATCATCAAGGAA
>CAZEMY010000196.1:0-4469 GCA_964513405.1 uncultured Desulfobulbaceae bacterium | reverse complement strand
GCAAATCAAACAAAAAGCCACTTAAAAAAAGCGACAACTTACTTGACAATTACCGGAACCAATACATAATGTTTCACCTTCAACTTTTTCCAGGCTTATCAAAAGACAAAGTTCAATAAGCCCTGGTATGGCTTTGCGACTTTCCAAATGTCTTGGGCACAGCCCTGAAAGTTGGCTTATTATGCAGGACAGTTATGATTTATGGCAAGCTAAGCAAAATATTGACCTTTCAGGTGTAAAACCTTTGGCAATATCAGATTATCCTTTAAATAGCAGCATGCACAGAACCTGGCGTTAGCAGTAAAATATATACAGAAAGATACCGCTCAGATAAAAGTAAGATCCATATTTGTCAAGCCTGACCCCCAGTTCAGTTCTTAAAATCAGGTAAATATCATTGGCAAGGTTGATCTTTTTTCTTGACTATCTTTATTTTCCTGACTACAATCCCTTTAAGATTAATTCTTAATTAGGTTTTTCTCTTAATGGTCAAACATGAACTAAATAAACAAAACCTGCATAGATTCAAGCAAATCTGTGATGAAGTTGGCATAAAGGTAACCCATCAACGGCTGGAGATTTTCAAAGAGTTGCTGGCTGCCAGCGACCACCCTTCGGCGGAGGTTATTCACGACAGGCTTCAGGAGAGGATGCCAACCATTGCCATCGATACTGTTTATCGAACTCTGACAACTTTTGACGAACTTGGCATTGTTAAAAAGCTCCATGTTGCAAATGAGAGAACCTTATTTGATACCAATCTTAAAACCCACCACCACTTTATTTGCATACAATGCAGAAAAGTAAATGATATTTACTGGCCTGATTTTGACAAAAGTTCTTTGCCTGACAATATTGGACATTTGGGTAAAGTTAACGCCCGTCATTTGGAGTTACACGGGGTTTGCATTGAATGCTTGAAGGCTGAAAATGCAAAAAGTTAAAACTTATTTTCAATCCTGTTAAGATTAAATCTTATTTAAGATTTGATAGGATTCATTGGGTTTAGCATTGTGCTAAGGCTCATATTATCTGGAAATTATAAATCTAAGAGGTGTAAAAATGGCGGACAAGAAGAAACTTACCAATAACACCGGCTCACCTGTTGGTGACAATCAGAATGTTTTGACTGCTGGAGCTCGTGGCCCGACGCTCCTCCAGGATGTGTGGCTTCTGGAAAAAATAGCTCATTTCGATCGTGAGGTTATCCCTGAGCGGCGTATGCATGCCAAGGGTTCCGGTGCCTATGGAACTTTTACAACTACCCATGATATTACCAGATATACAAAGGCAAATGTTTTTTCTGAGGTGGGCAGGAAGACCGAGCTTTTTGCACGGTTTTCTACCGTAGCCGGAGAGAGGGGAGCCGCTGATGCTGAACGGGATATTCGTGGTTTTGCGGTCAAGTTTTATACCGATGAGGGAAACTGGGACATGGTGGGTAACAATACTCCTGTTTTTTTCCTCAGGGACCCTTTAAAGTTTCCAGATCTCAATCATGCCGTAAAAAGAGACCCCCGCACTAATATGCGTAGTGCAAAAAATAACTGGGATTTCTGGACATTGCTCCCTGAGGCTCTTCACCAGGTGACCATTACAATGAGCGACCGCGGTATTCCGGCAACTTACCGACACATGCACGGTTTTGGCAGCCACACCTTCAGTTTTATTAATGGTGACAATGAGCGTTTCTGGGTCAAGTTTCATTTCCACAGCCAGCAGGGCATAAAGAATCTGACTGATGCCGAGGCTGAGGCTATTATTGGTAAGTGCCGTGAAAGCCACCAGAGAGACCTTTACGACAGCATAGAAAAGGGAGATTTTCCCCGCTGGACGATGTTTATCCAGATAATGCCTGAAAAAGAAGCATCTGACTGTCCATATAATCCTTTTGACCTGACTAAGGTCTGGTACCATAAAGACTATCCATTGATCGAGGTTGGCGAGCTGGAGCTTAACCGTAATCCGGAAAATTATTTTGCTGAAGTAGAGCAGTCTGCCTTTAGCCCCGCCAGCATAGTCCCTGGTATTGGTTTTTCACCGGACAAGATGTTGCAGGGAAGAATTTTCTCTTATGGTGATGCCCAGCGCTATAGATTAGGCACGAATCACCAGCAAATTCCGGTTAATGCACCCCGCTGCCCTTTCCATAACTTTCACCGTGACGGTGCAATGAGGGTTGACGGGAATCATGGTTCCACTATCGGCTATGAGCCAAACAGTTACGGGGAATGGCAGGAACAGCCTGAAGCAAAAGAGCCGCCGTTAAGTATTGAGGGTGCTGCGGATCATTGGAATCATCGTGAGGATGAAGATTATTACAGCCAGCCGGGTAAACTTTTTCAATTGATGAGTCCCGATGAACAACAAGCTCTTTTTGGTAATACTGCCAGGGCCATGGGAGATGCCCCGCAAGAAGTTAAGCTGCGTCATATAGGAAACTGCATGAAAGCTGATCCGGCCTATGGTAAAGGGGTGGCAGACGCACTCGGTATTTCACTGGATTGATTACAAAAAAAACTAACATTAGGAGAATTATATTCATGACTTCGTTGCAAAACAGCCAGACAGAAAAAAATATTCTCACCGCATTTTGTGGTGAGTCTCAGGCGAGGAACCGCTACACATATTTTGCTTCCAAGGCAAAAAAGGAAGGGTATGTGCAAATTTCTGATATTTTTACAGAGACTTCTGATCAGGAAAAAGAGCATGCCAAGCGTTTATTCAAACTGCTTGAAGGGGGCGAGGTTGAGATATCTGCCGCCTTTCCTGCCGGCGTGATTGGCAGCACCGAAGAAAATTTAAGGGAAGCAGCAGCCGGCGAGAACCATGAGCATATGGTCATGTACCCGGAATTTGCCACAACTGCGAGAAAAGAAGGTTTTAATGAAATTGCCGGGATTTTTGAGGCCATTGCTGTAGCTGAAAAACAGCATGACAAGCGTTATAGTGATCTTCTTGCCAATATCAAGGCAAAAAGGGTTTTTGAACGGGATGAAGAAACAACATGGCGATGCCGCAACTGCGGTTATGTGCATAAAGGGGGAAAAGCTCCGGAAAAATGTGCCGCCTGTGATCATCCTCAGGCACATTTTGAATTACTGGCTGAAAACTGGTAAATATTTTAAGGTTACATGGTTTTGTTTAATGTTTAAACGGGAGCAACAGAGGTTTGTTGCTCCCGTTTTTTCATTATATCCCCATATGTGTCAGGATAGTTGTCCTTAAACATGGGGGCATGAATATCCGGTTACGGAAAACGATATTTAACAAAATAAAAAATACATGCTATACTAAACCCGATAACCATTAATTTTCCGTGGTTAATAGCCATTCACAATGGAGAACAGGAATGAAGCTAATATATTTTAAACAAAAAAATAACAATGGGTTCACCCTGATAGAGTTGAGTATCGTTCTGGTTATTATCGGCATCATGCTTTCTGTGGGAGTCGGACTTATGACCAGCCTGACCAAGACCAGTAAGATCAGTAAGGAGAGGAAACAACTTCAAACCATTGAGAATAATCTTATTGCCTATGCTCTCAGCCGGGGGAGGCTGCCTGAGGCGGTGGACAGAACTCCACCAACCGGCATCAGAAGATACCTTGATTATATGGCGATTGACTTAAGCACTGCCAATATAGATTCATGGGTACAGCCTTATCAGTATGCTGTTACAGAGCAGCTTACTGAAACTAATTCTCAGAATTTTTGCTTGAATCTTTATCAGTTTCAAAACCTGTACTCATGGAGTGGAGAGCCTCCAAATGCACCCTGTGGCTCAGATACAGCCATTTGTGTAACCAGCACCGACCCCGACGACCTTAACGCCGACAACACTGATAATGGCCGGATTGCTTCTTCTGGGCAAGGGTACTATATTGCAGCCTATATTTTCAGCAGCGGGGAAGACCGGATATCAAGCGGAAAAAACAGAAATACAAACTTTGAATATGAACTTGCTTCCAATCGATATGATGTTGATAGCCGCGACGATCTTGTCCAGGAGCTGACCTTTGCGGATTTATCGGCAAAGATTTGTAATGTACAGAATACGGTTATTGAGGTTGAGATTACAGGTGGAGAGGTATGGCTTGGCTCATCATGCACAGGTTCAAGTTTTACCGATTCAACAACAGTAGTACGAGGACAAACCCTTTATTTTGGTGCTGACTGCACAGGGATTACATTTGAAGATCTTGCAAGGTGCGATGCAACTGGAACAGAAACCGACTGTATTTATGATTCTTCTTCTACTCCCTTTGACGGAGAAGTAGATGTAAATGCAGGAACAGGGGAAATAACACAATAAATTAAAATTGTCCCCTCGTTCCCACGCTCTGCGTGGGAATGCATATCTGCCCCACCATTGCCGTACGTAACACCTCCAAGCAAAAAGAGGACAAAACCATGCCTTGGTACCACCGCTCTGCGGTTGGTACCTTCTGCTTTCCGCTCTGCGGATA
>CAZEMY010000195.1:0-4483 GCA_964513405.1 uncultured Desulfobulbaceae bacterium | reverse complement strand
CATATTTTTTTTCATCTTCCATATAATTACTTACTCCTGTTTTTCTTTTTCTTTTGTTTTTTCTGCCCCGCTGCTTATAATTTTTTCCAACTCCTTGCCGAGGCGGCGGATTTCCCGCCGCATTTCCGGAAGTTTTCCATATACGGCGGCAGACCTGCCCCATCTTTTAATATCAAAGGCTGGAGTCCCCCCCACCACTGCCCCGGCTGGTTGGTCATTATGAACACCGCTCTTAGCTGCCACCATCACCCCGTCACCTATATTTAAGTGACCGCCAACACCCGCTTTTGCTCCCATAACCACATTCCTGCCCAGAACCGTGGAGCCAGCAATACCGCATTGACCGACCAGAATAGAGTTTTCTCCTATTTCAACATTATGACCGACCATGACCAGATTATCAATTCGTACTCCGCTCCTGACATGGGTAATCCCAAAAGCTGCCCGGTCAACACAGGAGTTGGATCCCACCTGGACATCATCATCAAGACGGACAATTCCCACCTGGGGTTTACTTACATGGCTGCCGATTTTTCTGTCCGTGGCAAAACCAAAACCATCGCTGCCGATAACCGCTCCATGGAAAATAACCACTCTTTTGCCAAGAATACAAGCATGGGCAATAACCGCATTGGCGTGAAGAACACAGTCATCACCTATTTCCACATCATCACCAATAACCACGCCCGGATGAATAGTAACCCGCTCACCTATTCGTACCCGCTCACCAATGCACACCCTGGGACCAATAGAAACCACATTTGAAATCATACAGCCACTGCCTGTCACCACTGTCTGATGAATACCGGCAGCCACAAAGGGGCGGGCGAGCAAATGGCTATGAATAATTGCCACCGCAAGATCCGGGTCGCTACTGATGATCTGATTGGCAATAACCCCTTCTAATTCTTCCGGAACAACTGCAGCGGATGCCTTGCTCTCTTTCAGTTGCCCTGCCAGCCTGCCATTAACAGCAAAAGTAAGTTCACCCGCTCCTGCGGCTTTAAGGCTGTTGAGCCTGCTGATTAATAAGTCTCCATCACCAACAACCCGACCACCCGCCAGGTTACTTAACTCCTGTAGAGTATATGAGTTAACCATTTTTTTTCTCCTTTTACGACCTGAACACAGAAATCAAAAGGGTTATAATTTATTCAAAATTTCCATATCCATCTCCAATAATAGAGAAAGCTGAGCCAGCAGGGCAACCACCGCCGTATCTACATGAAGAATTCTCCTGCCCATGGAAAACTTTACAAATCCCATCTCCATAAATCGGTCGCATTCGTACTCGCTCCATCCACCCTCCGCCCCCACGGCAAGGGTTATGGTTTCACTCTTAGCTTTCCGAACTCCGTCTGCTCCAACACCGCCAAAGGCCTCGGCAAGGTTTTTTGAGTTTCCCGGGTGAGCCAGCAGGCCAGTGCCGCTTATACCAGGAACAATATCTTCAACAAACGGCTTGAACTTGTTATAAATCTCAACTGAAGGCAGACGGGTATCCATTGCCTGTTCCAGCCCCTCAACAAGGAGTTTTCTTATTTTATCAGGATGGAGTACCGGAGACTGAAAAAAAGATTTTTCCACCCGCCGGGTCCTGATAAGATAAAAACGACGCACTCCCATGACCGTAGCCTGTTTAAGAATCCTCTGCAACATAATCGGTCTGGGCAGAGCCAGAATCAGTTCGATGTTGGGACTGGTAACGGGTTCTACCTCTAAGTTAATATCAAGCTTAACGGTCTTTTCCGTTATTGCGGTAACGATAGCCGTCCCCATCCGACCATCTATTTCACCGACCCTGAGACTATCCCCTTCTCCAAGTCTGAGGATATTAACAATATGCTCTGCCCGGCGACCGGACACCATAACAATGTCTCCAGCCCGCTCATTTTTTTCAAATAGTAACAGGTTCATAACAGAGGTTCGAGGTTCGAGGATGAAGGACAGAAACCAGAAGCCATAAACCAGATGCGAGGCACTAACTATTCTGTCTTCTGGCTTCTGACTTCTGGCAAATCTACCCTTTAAGCACGGCGAGAGGTTGCAGGGTGACCATCACATCTATCAAATCCAGCTGATTGGCAATAACCTTATCTATATCTTTATAGGCCCCCGGAGCCTCATCGAGATCTCGTTTATGACGGATTGCGTGGATAACCCCATGGGCTTTAAGCTTTTCCAGCTCTTCCTTGAGGTCAAGTTTTTTCTGGGCCTGTTTGCGTCCCATCTTCCTGCCTGCTCCATGGGAACAGGAAGAAAAACTATCCTTATTACCTTTGCCGATGACAAGGTAGCTTGCCGTCCCCTGGGAACCGGGAATTATACCTATTTCACCCTGCCCTGCCCTGGTAGCCCCTTTACGATGAACAACCACATCTGTATTAAAATGGGTTTCAAAATTTGCATAATTATGAGCTATGTTTATAAACTGGTCAAACTCCACAGTTCCTGCCACCGCCTGCAAGGCATCTTTTACCCGCTCCATCATCAGCTTACGGTTTGCCAGGGAAAATTCAACACAGTAATTCATCTCGGCAAGATATTGCCTGCCCTGTGTACTGTCAACCGGTAAAAATGACAACTGCCACGCCTTGGGAATTTCCACCCCATGGCAGCCATTTAATTCATTAGCAAGTTTATTGTAAAACGATGCAACCTTATAGCCCAGATTTCTGCTCCCGGAATGAACCATTATCCAGATAAAGCCATCGCTGCCTTTCTGAATTTCAATAAAATGATTACCACCTCCAAGGGTACCGAGTTGAACCAGTCCATTTTTATACTCACTGGCAACAACCTTCATCTCAACCCCGTTAGTCACCGCCTGAACTTTCGGCATCAGCCGGGAAGATGCAGGTTTTTTATGGTGTTTAAAACCCACCGGCACAGTCTTGCGAATCAGCCCCAGCACCTCTTTCAACTGTCTACTTGCAAGTGCAGGCAAAGAAGTTCTAAGAGCACACATACCGCAGCCGATATCAACTCCAACCGCATTGGGAATCACCACCCCTTCCGTTGCCAGAACTCCGCCAATGGGCATCCCATATCCGACATGGGCATCCGCCATAATAGCGACATGGCTGCGGGCAAAGGGGAAGTTGGCAAGGTTTCTGGCCTGCTCCATGGCACCGCTTTCCAAATCATCAAGCCAAAGTTTTATCGGTATTTTTTCAGTCTCGAC
This sequence comes from uncultured Desulfobulbaceae bacterium, assembly GCA_964513405.1. Lineage (GTDB taxonomy): Bacteria > Desulfobacterota > Desulfobulbia > Desulfobulbales > Desulfobulbaceae > DRLX01. Next base: position 1,299 of record CAZEMY010000195.1, on the reverse strand, counting down.
AATTTTCTTCATTATGTAAATCCATTCACCTTGCTGTCAACTCCAAATTCCGGCAATCTTCTCTCCACAATTACCACAACAGCCGTTCTCCAGTCTATTTTTTTTTATCCTGAAACCATAACGGGAAATCAATTCCTCGCCACATTGCGGGCAGTAACTGTTTTCTCCACCCTCACCAGGAATATTACCCTCATAAACATACGCCAAGCCCTCGTCAATACCAATGTCCCTGGCTTTACGCAACGATGATACCGGTGTGGGCGACCGGTCAGTCATCCTGTAAGTGGGATAAAATGCACTGACATGCCAAGGGATGTCAGGTGAAACCGAACCAATAAATCTGGCAATACTCTTAAGTTCCTGTTCTGAATCATTCAAACCGGGGATGATCAGAGTGGTAACCTCCACCCAGACACCCAGCTCATACATGAGTCGAACATTATCAAGCACCGGCTCTAACCTGGCCTTACAGACTTTTCTGTAAAAATCATCGGAAAAAGATTTTATGTCAATATTGATACCGTCAAGAACCGGACTTAAGTGGCGGGTAACCTCAGGGGTCATAAAACCGTTACTGACAAAAACATTTTTCAAGCCCCGTTCGTGGGCTATAAGGGAACAGTCATAGGCAAATTCATAAAAAATTGTCGGCTCCACGAAAGTATAACATACACTGGCACAACCGGCTCTCAACGCATCTTCAACCACGGTTGCCGCTGTCCTCTTTTCACCGGCTATTTGACCATGGTGGGCATGTGGATACTGGGAAATATTGTAATTCTGGCAGTGAAGACAACGAAAATTGCAGCCAACAGTGGCAATTGAATAGCCCTTACTGCCCGGCAAAAAATTAAACAGAGGTTTTTTCTCAATGGGGTCAACATTCTCAGCTATCAGACTACCATAAACAAGGCTGTAAAGCACCCCGTCCCTGTTTTCACGCACTCCGCAGATGCCTCGGCGACCTTCTTTTATGCGGCAACGATGACAGCACAGCCCGCAAACACAAACTCCATCACTCCCCTGTTCGGATTGATAAAACAATGCCTCTTTCATATCCCCCCTTTTTCCAAAGATGATTTTGTGAAAGTCAGGATTAAGTTGTCCCCCTTTTAAAAAAATACTATGTTACCCTTATCAGAAATCAGAAACCAAAACCCGGTGTTTACCAGGCGAACCTTTATCTGCAACTATGCTGAAAATATATACATTCCTCTCAACCTTGTCATTTATTATTTTTCTGCCGATTATCGTTATATTTTCCCTGCTTAAAAAAAAGTACCGGAACCGGTTTTTCCA